>JBEHWP010000022.1:0-19513 GCA_040217665.1 Vulcanimicrobiota bacterium | reverse complement strand
ATTCACTTTTACCGGAAATTGCACTTGATTTCATAAATTTATTACTGACGTGAGCATAAATAATAAATATATGCTCACGTAACGCCAGGATACTGATTGTTCTAATAATTTGCCGGAGTTATTTTTCTTTCAGTCCTAAATGCTGCCAGCGATAATTATCCCACTGTTTTTTCAAAAATCTCTGCTTGGTGCTCTGGAGCGAAAAAAAATTATATTACAGGAAATTACAGAACGTATCTTAATATAAACCTGGTATCATGCCAGTTATAACAGAAATAGACGAAGGCGATATTTTTTTTGCGTAAGAGCACCAAGCAGAGATTTAACTGGTACCATATTTACCTCTGGCCGTCCTAAGTGTCGTAAAAAAACACTATCAAAACATACAATTCTATTGCCCTTAATGTGAATGCCTGGTATAATAATTACCGTACAATATTTCTCAGGAATATTTATATAGAAGGAGAAAGCTATGCATAGAATTGATGAATTGCTTCTTGCAGTCCTCGACAAAGGAGGGTCTGACCTTCATATATCGACAGACTCAAAACCAATTATAAGACTTCATGGTGATCTCGTAACACTTGAAGATTTCCCGATACTGACCAATGCCGATACAGAAGAAATGTTTTCCGAAATACTGAACGATGACCAGAAATCCGAGCTTGAACAGGAAAGGGCAGTAAGCTTCTGTTATGAAATGAGTTTTGATCAGGAAGAATTTCGTTTCAGAGCAAATGTTTTTGAACAGAGAAAAGGATGGGATGGCGCTTTTCGTGTAATACCACTGGACATACCGTCTCTGGAAGAACTTAACATACCTGACTCAGTCAAGCACTTTGCCGAAATACATCAGGGACTGGTTGTAGTTACAGGGCCGAGCGGATGCGGTAAAACTACAACTCTCGCCGCAATAATAAATTTTATAAATGAAAATTACAGCAAACATATAATAACCCTGGAAGAACCAATTGAATATATCCATCCTCATAAAAATTCCATAGTAAGGCAGAGAGAAATAAATCTCCACAGCCCGACATACAGAGATGCTCTTACTGCCGCAATGAGAGAAGACCCTGATGTTATACTTATAGGTGAAATGTCAGATGCTGACAGTATTCAATTTGCAATGACTGCAGCAGAAACAGGTCATCTTGTTTTCAGTACTCTCCATACGTCAAGTGCTGCGAGAACAATTGACAGATTGATTGATATATTCCCGGCAAGACAGCAGGCGCAGGTAAGAATTATGCTTTCAGAATCACTGAAAGGTGTCGTCTCACAGCAGCTTATAAAAAAGAAAGACGGGAGCGGTCGGGCAGCAGCCTTTGAAATACTTGTCGGCTGTATACCTCTTGCAACAATCATAAGAGAAAGAAGAACCTTCCAGATACCATCATTGATACAGACAAGTAAAAGTCTTGGAATGCAGTCCATGGATAATTCTCTTCTCAATCTCTATAACAGAGGTCTGATAACAACAGAAGCAGCACGCAGTGTTGCTATGGACGAAACTATGTTCAGAGAATCCAAATAGATGGAAGGAGACTGTTATGTCAAAAGTAATAGTTAGTACAATAAAAACTGATTTCGGACATGATTATAAAGTAGAAAATCTTTTTCAACTGATGGTTGAATATAATGCATCAGATCTTCATTTAGCAATAGGAGCTCCTCCGACTTTAAGAATAATGGGTGATCTTACAAGGACAGAACTTCCTGCTTTAGATCCTGACAGGATAATGGAAATGGTATACAGTCTGTTAAATAAAAAACAGATACAGGTACTTGAAGAAACGGGCGATCTGGATTTCGCCAGTGAAGTTCCCGGACTTTCAAGGTTCAGAGGAAATGCACTTTTTGAAAAAAAACGGTCTGGGAGCAGTATTCAGATTAATTCCTACAGTTGTTCCCAATATAGATACTCTCGGTCTGCCGGAGGTATTAAAAAAAGTATGTAATAACACTAAAGGCGGTCTTGTTATAGTAACAGGAGCTACAGGAAACGGGAAATCCACCACTCTGGCTGCCATGATTGATTATATAAACCGCACAAGAAACGCCCATATCATTACAATAGAAGATCCTGTGGAATTTTTGCATGAAAGTAATAAAAGTCTTATAGTACACAGAGAAGTCGGACTTCATACGAAATCCTTTGCCACTGCAATTAAAGATTCAGTCAGAGAAGATCCGGACATATTACTCATAGGAGAATTAAGAGATTTTGAATCCATAACCTATGCTCTGAAAGCTGCAGACATAGGTATACTTGTATTCGGTACGCTTCATACAAACAGCGCATCTAAAACACTGGACAGGATCATTGACGTGTTTCCTCCTGAACAGCACAGTCAGGTAAGATCACTTATTGCAGAATCGCTCCAGGCTGTCGTAGCCCAGATACTTGTTAAAACAAAAGACGGTAAAGGTCGTGTCCCTGCTGTAGAAGTGCTTCTCTCTGCTTCCGGACTTTCAAATATGATAAGAGACGGTAAGACAACTATGATCCCCACCATTATTCAGAGCGGTGCCGATGTAGGTATGCAGAGTCTTGATACTGCTCTCGGTAAACTTGTGAGACAGGGTAAAATAAGTATAGAAGCGGCAAAAGAACGAGCACTTGATGTAACACGTCTCGGTGTAGGATAAAGATGAAAGTTATTACACTGGGAACAGGGGCGGCGGTACCAACCCTGAGAAGAGGCCATCCTGCAGTGGCACTCTGGTGGGAGGGGAATTATTTTCTTTTTGACTGCGGTGAAGGAACTCAAATACAATATCGCAGAGCAGGGTTGAAATTTTCCAGACTTTCGGCTATTTTTATTTCTCATCTTCATGGAGATCATATACTCGGTATAATGGGATTTCTCATGTCTCTTGAGCTTGCAGAGAGAGAAAAGCCCCTTAAAATATACGGTCCGACCGGCATAAAAGAGTATATAGAAACATCAAAAAGACTTATGTGCACAGTGTTTAATTTCGATATTACCATACATGAAATTACAGAAGAATTTTTACTCATAGAAGAGGGTTATACAATAAGATCACTTCCTCTTGAACACAGAGTCTTTTCACTGGGATATTCCTTTACGGAACATGACAGACCGGGAAAATTCAATATAGAAAAAGCTAAAGAACTTGGAATTCCTGAAGGTCCTCTCTATGGAAAACTTCAGAAAGGTGAAAATATTACTCTTACCGACGGAAGAGTAATAAAATCTTCTGACATAGTTGGTAAACCTTTAAAGGGCAGAAAATTTGTCTATTGCGGTGATACAAGGCCATGTGAAAATGCCATAAAACTTGCAGAACGGGCAGACCTGCTTATATATGAAGGAACGTTTGAACCGGAAGCACGTGAGAAAGCAAAAATAAGCGGCCATTCCACAACAGAGGAAGCTGCTGAAATTGCGAAAAAATCAGGAGTAAAATCATTAATAATCAATCACATAAGCTCAAGATATCAGGATGAAGAACTGCTTCTGTCCGGAAGTAGAGATATTTTTCCCGGCCTAATACTGGCACGGGATTTAATGGAGGTGGAAATAAAATCAGTGGCCTAATCAGTGAATTCAGAGAGGTTAAGATATTTTTTGTAAATTTACCATAAAATAAGGCTTCAACAGAGGTTTATACAAAATTTACTACACAGGCTAAATTTTTTTAAATTTAAAGTATAGGAATTTTCATTTTTAATGCTGTAAATCAAGCATTAGATAAAATTTTATCTAAAGGTATTTATCTAAATAATTTATTATTCATAATAAAGAAAGGAGTGTATGAGAGATGGAAGGGACAGGCGTGAAATTCAGTATAAACGAGTTAAATTCCTCTGTCATAACAATTCAATTATCAGGTAAGATTGACACAAACACAAGTGATAAAATCTCCCAGGAAGTTATAAAAATATTGGAACAAATGCAGTCAGGAGCTCTATTTAATCTAAAAGATGTAACCTTTGTCAGCAGTGCAGGTATAAGAATGTTTTTAACTGCCTATAAAAAACTTGGGACTTCAGGTCTGAAGGCAGCTATGTGTCATGTCAATCCTTCAATTTATAAAATCTTCAAAGTAGCAGGTCTTGAAAAATCATTTAATATTTTTGATGACGAGGCTCAGGCTATAAACAATATATGGCCCATGTAATAATTATAAAATTGAGAGATAAGGAGAAAATCTATGGGAACAACAGAATATGACGTAAATCAAATGGTAAATGAACTGGTTACTCAGGCGAAAGAAGCATCTGCCATATTCACCCAGTATACACAGGAAGAGGTAGATAATATTGTCTACAGAGCAGCAAAAGCCGGCGCAGCCAGAAGAGTGGAACTTGCTAAAATGGCGGCAAAAGAGACAGGTATGGGGGTTTTTGAAGATAAGGCTATAAAAAACCTTTTTGCAACAGAATATATATATAACGACATCAGGGACATCAAGACTGTAGGACTCATAAATGACTGTCCCGAACAGGGTTTAATGGAATTTGCCGAACCTCTCGGCGTAATACTCGGTATAACACCAAGCACTAACCCTACATCAACAGCAATGTTTAAGATTTTGCTGGCTCTTAAGACCAGAAATTCAATAATTATATCAGGTGCCAGGAATGCCCTGAACTCCACAAATGAAGCAGCGAAAATTCTTTATGAGGCAGCTCTTAAAGCAGGTGCGCCTGATTACGCTGTAAGATGGGTTGAACATCCTTCCAGAGAACTCACCCATGCTCTTATGACCCATAAGGATATATCATTGATACTTGCAACAGGCGGAACAGGACTGGTCCACGCCTCTTATGGTTCAGGGAATCCCGCCATAGGAGTCGGTCCCGGCAATGTTCCTGTTTATATTGAAAAATCAGCCAGTATAGCTCAGGCCGTAAATGACATTCTCCTCAGTAAAACCTTTGATAACGGCATGATCTGCGCATCAGAGCAGGCTCTTATAGTGGATCATACAATCAAAGAACTGGTAGAAGAAAAGCTTATAGAAATGGGGGCCTATTTCCTGTCCAGAGAAGAAACAAAGATACTGGAAAATGTTGTAATAGATCCGCAAAAGAAGAGTATGAATCCGAAGATAGTAGGACAGTCACCTCAGAAAATCGGTGAAATAGCAGGTATCAATATTCCGGCAAATACAAGAATATTGATTGCTTATATGGACGGAGTGGGAGAAGATTATCCTCTGTCCCGGGAAAAACTGTGTCCTCTTCTGGGGTTTTACACGGTAAAATCCTTTGATGAAGCAGTTAACCTCTGTACAGATCTCACCCATTTCGGAGGTTTAGGACATACGGCTTCAATTTTCTCGAATGATAAAGAGGTAATAAAAGAGTTCGGAAAGACAATTAATGCAGGCAGAATTGTAGTAAATTCCCCGTCATCTCACGGTGGTATCGGTGACATATATAACTGTCTCCATCCCTCTTTAACCCTTGGCTGCGGTGCAGGAGGTCGAAATATTACTACAGATAATGTAACAGTAAATCACCTGCTGAATATAAAAAGAATTTCGAAAAGGATGTTGAATATGAAATGGTTCCGCGTTCCTTCCAGAATCTATTTTGAACCCGGTTGTCTTGATGTTTTCTTCAAACATGAAATTAAAGAACTGGGAGTCCATCATGCATTTATTGTATGCACCGGTTCTGCCATAAGACAGGGGGCAGTATCTCTGATACAGGCAGATCTGCATAAAGCTGGTATAAATTCCACAATATTCTCAGATATTAAATCTGACCCTACAATTGAAATGATTGAAACCGGAGTTAATGCCATGAAAAAAATCAATCCGGACCTTATTATTGCAGTCGGAGGCGGTTCTCCCATAGATGCAGCCAAAGCCATGTGGCTCTTATATGAACAGCCGGAACTTTCTTTTGAAGATCTGAAACTCTATTTTATGGATATAAGAAAGAGGATAGTCAAAATTTCACCTCTCGGAAAGAAGGCAAAATTCATCGCTATTCCTACAACAAGCGGAACAGGCTCCGAGGTAACTGCCTTTACGGTTGTAACAGATGAAAAGACAAATAAAAAATATCCTGTTGCAGATTATGCGATTACGCCGGATATTGCCATAATCGATCCCAATCTTGTCATGACTGTTCCGAAGGAGGTAACTGCAGATACAGGTCTTGATGCCCTTTCCCATGGTCTTGAATGTTATGTTTCCGCAGTAGCTTCCGATTATACTGATCCTCTGGCTCTCAGGTCAATGCAGTTAATATTTAAATATCTGCCTCAGGCATATAAGAACGGTCACGATAAAGAAGCCCGTGAGAGGATGCACAATGCAGCTACTATTGCAGGCATGGCATTTACCAATGCATTTCTCGGTATAAATCATGCTCTGGCCCATATTCTGGGAGCTACATTCCATATTCCTCATGGCAGAGCAAACGCATTTATGATGATTCCCGTAATAAGGTACAATGCTTCTCAGCCGAAAAAATTCATTGCCTTCCCGAATTATCCTTATCCGAAGGCAAAAGAAAGATATGTAGAAATTGCCGATGCTTTAAAACTTAAGTATTCAACGCCGGAAGAAGGTATTGAAAGCCTCATAAAAGCCATAGAAGATTTGAAATCGCTGGTCGGAATACCGAAATCGATAAAAGAGGCCGGCGTTCCGGAAGAAGCGTTCAGAGCAGAGGTCAGAAGAATGGCGGAAATTGCCTTTGAAGATCAGTGCGTGGTGTCAAATGCCAGTTATCCTCTCGTGGAAGATCTCGAGAAAATACTATGGGAAGCCTATAACGGTCAATAAGTGCACTGTTATAAAACGGGGGAAACCGGACAACGGTTTCCCCCGATGTTTATCCTTTATCCAGGGAATTCTTTATGCTCTCCATTACACCTGAAGCAAAAAACTCTTTCCCCTCTATCATGGCCTTTTCCTGTAATTCTTTCTGAAGCACCCCGATTTTTCCGGCTTCTTTATCAAATCCATGTTCTTTCAGCCATACGTGAGTTATATGCAAATCCTGAGATTTTCCGCACGATTTAAACAGGTGTTTTAATGCATCTATATCTTCTTTCTTATAGGGAAACAGATCTCCTGTTTCATTGATTATCTGAACAAGATTCCTTATGGCTTTTCTTCCTGTATGAAATTCTTCAGGATCGTCCTGGGAAAGTCCTACGGATAAAATTTTATCTGCAATTCCTCTTATGGCGGTTTTCAATCTGTTAATATCAGCTTTTTCTATATCTTTCGGTTCCAGTTCACTCGCCCCTGACGGATTTCTCAGTATTTCGAGTGCTTCAGGCAATTTATCATTTTTAAATTCTCTATAAAAATCTCTGAATTTTTGTTCTGCCTCTTTCCCGGAGGAAGCAAGTTTCTCTTTTATAGATTCAGGGATACCATCAGGACAGACTGATTGTATCTTTTCTTCATATACCATAAGATCTTTAAATTGCCCTGCATTATAGGCAAATTTCTTTAAGCTATCCATAGCTTCATCAAGTTTTTCTTCATCATAACAATCACCATAAGCCTTTGTCAGTCCCTGAAGTCCTCTGACTATATCTCTGACCTTTGTCTCATGAACCTGTTCCGGAGTCGGATTATCACCGAGTTTTTCAATGGTATTCTCCATTTTATCGGCAGATGCAAAAATCTTTCTGGCAAGATTTGGATAAAGAACACCGCCGGTGGACCTGGCAGTGGAAATATATAATTCCTTCGGCTCACTATCTGCTATATGAGCCGATATTTTACAGGTAACACCGGTGGTAGAAGAAGAAATAGATAAATTATTCCCTATATTCATAGTAAAATCTCCTTTCACGTTAAAATCGGGGTTGTGGTTTTCTTAACCCGACACCCAATAGCCATTGACCTTATTTACATTCTCATTATCCCTCTTCATCATCAGGTTCCTCTTCATCATCAAGTTCTTCTTCCTCTTCTTCTTCCACTTCTTCATCGTCGTCATCATCATCTTCTTCTGCAGTCAGTTCTGCCACAGGTGCTTCATAGACTTCTCCCGGTTCGCCGAACATAAGCTGTTCCACAGGTGCATCTTCCTGTATTTCTCCGTCATCTTCAACCTCTTTAGAACCGGTAATAAGAGCCAGAGCTGTTACTTCATCCTGATCTTTCAATTTTATAAACCTTACTCCCCTGGTGTTTCTGCCTATTATAGAAATACCTTTCAATTTAATTCTGATTATATTACCCTGTTCTTTTGTAATTATAAATATCTCATCTTCAAGTGATACCTGCTTCATTCCTACAACAATGCCTCTGGCTTTCTTCAAATTTATACTCTTACGTCCCTTTCCGCCGCGTCTTTGTTTGGAATAAGCAGAAATAAGTGTTAATTTACCATAACCTGAGCTGGTAACAGTGAGCAAATAACTTTCTTCCCTGATTACAACCATAGCCACTACACTGTCATCCTCTTTCAATCTTATGCCTCTTACACCTCTTGTCATCTTGCCCATAGGTCGTGCATTGGCTTCATCAAAATGTATGGCCATGCCGTTCTTTGTACCCAGGATTATTTCCTGATTCCCCGAGGTCATTTCAACACCTATAAGCTCATCGCCTTCTGAGAGCTTTATAGCATTCAGCCCGACGTTACGAAAGCTTGTATCATATTCTTTCAGTTCAGTCTTTTTTACATATCCGTTCCTTGTAGCCATGAATAGATATTTATCATCTGTAAAATCTTTCACAGGTATAACGGCAGTGATCTTTTCATTGGGAAGCATATTTACGAGATTTACAATGGCAGTGCCCTTGGCATAGCGTGTTGCATCACCAATATGGTGAACCATAAGCCTGTAACATTTACCCATATTTGTAAAGAAGAGCAGTTTATGATGTGTTGATGTAACAAATATATGTTCTACAAAATCCCCTTCTTTTGTTACAATACCTATGATGCCTTTACCGCCTCTTCTCTGGCTTTTATAGGTATTTAAAGGCATTTTCTTTATATAGCCATGATGGGTAATGGTAAGAACCACATCTGACTCTACGATAAAATCTATTTCATCCATTTCTACTTCTTCATCGACTATAACAGTTTTCCTGTCATCTGAAAACTTATCTCTTATAGCGGAAAGTTCCAGTTTTATTTCTGCCAGAAGTCTTCTCTCGCTGGCAAGTATTTCTTCATATTTTGCAATATCTTTAAGAAGTTCAGTATATTCCTGGTTTAATTTATCCACTTCAAGTCCTGTGAGACGGGAAAGCCTCATTTCCAGTATGGCATTTACCTGTTCAAGGGTAAACTCAAAGGATTCCATAAGAGAAGTTCTTGCAATATCAGGATTTTTAGAGCTTCTTATTATATGTATGACCTCATCAAGATGATCAAGGGCAATCTGAAGACCTTCCACTATATGGGCCCGTGCCTTTGCTTTATTCAGAAGGAAAGCAGTTCTTCTTTTTACTACGACCCTCCTGTGTTCCAGATAATAATGGATCATATCTTTCAGTGTAAGTATCTTCGGAGTACCATCAACAAGGGCAAGGGCATTTACATTGAAATTGGACTGGAGAGGAGTTTTCTTATAGAGCTGATTCAATACGACCTGAGTATTTACATCTTTTTTTACTTCAATGACAATCCTCATACCGGTTCTGTCAGATTCATCCCTGAGGTCCTGTATGCCTTTTATCTTTTTATCCCTTGCAAGTTCAGCTATTTTTTCCACAAGTTTTGCCTTGTTAACCTGATAGGGAATCTCTGTAATAACTATTAAATCCTTTGTACCTTTAGGATTTTTTTCAAAAGACACCTTTGGCCTCAGAGTTATAGAGCCATGACCTGTCATGTAGGCATCTCTTATACCTTTCCTGCCTATAATCTGTGCCCCTGTAGGGAAATCAGGTCCCGGCATAATATGCATGAGTTCTTCGAATGTTATATCAGGATTATCAATATATGCAACTATAGCATCAAGTGTTTCTCCCAGGTTATGAGGAGGTATTTTTGTTGCCATACCTACCGCTATACCGTCAGAGCCTCCTATCAATAAATTCGGCAGAAGAGCCGGAAGCACGGTAGGTTCTTTAAGGGAATTATCGAAATTCGGTATAAACTCAACTGTATCTTTATCCAGATCCCTGAGCAATTCAAGTGTTATGGAAGAAAGTCTTGCTTCTGTATAACGATAGGCAGCAGCAGGGTCACCGTCTACGGAACCGAAATTTCCATGACCGTCTACAAGAGGGTATCTCAGAGAAAAATCCTGGGCCATTCTCACAAGAGCATCATATACCGAACTATCACCATGAGGATGATATTTACCGAGCACGTCACCTACGATGGTAGCAGATTTTCTGTGAGGTCTATCGGGATAAAGAGAAAGATTATCCATAGAGTAGAGTATTCTGCGATGGACAGGTTTAAGGCCGTCTCTCACATCAGGGAGTGCTCTTGCTATGATAACACTCATGGCATAATCAAGATAGGAAGATTTCATTTCATCTGTTATTGAAACAGGTATTATTCTTTTAGCAATGGTATTTGTAAACATGTAAACTCCTTCATAGAGGGTGATGGGTGATGGGTGATGGGTGATGGGTGTTAATTAACCCCACAGGCCCGTCCCACAGAACCACGAGCCCAATCTAAATATCTAAATTCTTTACTTTTTTGGCATAACGCTGAATAAATTCTTTTCTCGGTTGAACCTGGTTTCCCATAAGGATAGAAAATATTTCTTCAGCATCTTCGGCATCTTCTATCGATACCTGCTGAATAATTCTCGTTTCGGGATTCATTGTAGTTTCCCATAACTGGTCTGCATTCATTTCACCGAGACCTTTGTATCTCTGTATTGTATATCCGTCTTTGAACTTATTTACTGCATTATTTAATTCTTCATCATTATAAGCATAAACAAATTGCTTTTTCTTTGATACTTTATACAGAGGCGGTTGAGCTATATAAATATTTCCATTTTCCAGGAGCTGTGGCATATGTCTGTAGAAAAATGTAAGAAGTAATGTTCTTATATGAGAACCGTCCACATCTGCATCTGTCATGATTATAACCCTGTCATACCTGAGTTTTTCAAGGTCAAAATCATTTTTATCTCCATTCTCTGCAGATAGTTTCATGCCAACTCCTATGGCTGTAAACATAGATTTTATTTCTTCATTTTCCATTATTCTGTCAATTCTGGCTTTTTCAATATTCAGGATCTTACCGCGAAGAGGAAGTACTGCCTGGAAGTGTCTGTCACGGCCCTGTTTTGCGCTGCCTCCTGCAGAATCTCCTTCCACAATGTATATTTCACACTCTGAAGGATCTTTACTGGAACAGTCTGCCAGTTTACCCGGCAGTGCGTTAGAAAAACCCGGTTTGCTTCTTATTATATCTCTTGCCCTTTTGGCTGCTTCCCTTGCTCTTGCGGCCTTGCAGGCTTTATTTACTATTTCTTTTCCCGCTTTCGGGTTTTCTTCGAGGAACATGCTGAAATATTCGTCTACTATGGAATCAACAATACCCTGCATCTCACTGTTTCCGAGTTTTGTCTTTGTCTGTCCTTCAAACTGAGGGTTCGGTAATTTTACAGATATTACTGCCGTAATACCTTCTCTTACATCTTCACCTGAAAAATTTTCGTCATTCGGTTTCAACAGAGCCTTTGCTCTCGCATATTTATTAATACTTCTTGTAATGGCTGATTTAAAGCCCGTAAGATGGGTGCCCCCTTCAGTGGTTTTGATGTTATTTGCAAAAGACAGGATAAAATCTTTATAAGTATCTGTATATATAAATGCTACTTCTACCAGGTTATTGTCCACTGTTTTACAGATATAAACAGGATCGGTATGAACAGGTTCCTTTCCTTCCGTAAGATCCTTTGCGAAAGAAATTATGCCTCCTTCAAAACAGAAGGTTTTGCTTTCACCGGTATTTTCATCTTCAAGTATTATGGTGAGACCTTTATTGAGATAGGCCTGTTCTTTAAGTCTCCTCTGAAGTATATCATAATTGAATTCTACTGTTTCAAAGATCTCAGGGTCAGGCTTGAAGGTTACTTTCGTACCTGTCTTATCTGTAGTGCCGTCTGCTGTAAGAGCTGCCACAGGGTCTCCTCTTCTGTATTCCTGGCGGTAAATCTTACCGTTTCTGTAAACTTCTACTTTCAGGCATTCGGAAAGAGCGTTTACCACGGATACTCCCACTCCGTGAAGTCCTCCTGACACGCTGTAACCTCCTCCTCCGAATTTACCTCCTGCATGGAGTATGGTCATTACAACTTCCACACCTGTTATATTCTTTTCAGGCACTATATCTACAGGTATACCTCTACCATTATCAAGAACAGTAACAGAGCCTTCCTTATTTATGGTAACTATAATTTTATCACAGGCTCCTGCCAGTGCTTCATCGATACTGTTATCAACGACTTCATATACAAGGTGATGAAGCCCTTTCACATCGGTGCTGCCGATATACATAGCAGGCCTTCTTCTCACTGCTTCAAGGCCTTCCAGTATCTGAATATTTTCCGCAGTATATTCGTTATCTTTATTTTTCACACCCTAAAAGACATTTTTAGTCATTAACTTACTAAAATTATGTCTTTTCCTCCTTTCAAATAAACTATGATTTCAAATACCGGCTTGTACTTGCAAAAAAATACGAAGATTTTAAACATTTCTGGGGAAAATTCAAATAAGAACTTGATTTCCAGGCCAATAACCGGTAAATGTTTTTGTATACTAAAACTTCGACATAAAGGATGTTTTTCCTGCTTTTTAATATACTCAAATATAAACAAAATAAAGGGAAAACCATTAAAAAATAGTAAATTTTATCAGATCTTTGACTGACAGATTTTATTGTAAATTGTAAGTGGTTTTTATTACTGTTCACTACTCACCACTCACTTTAATAATTTTTTATAAAAAAAGGAATTTTTAAAATAAAATTGAATCTTTCAATAAGTGAAGATGTCTTACTTTATTTACCGGTCACGCATTACCCGTCACCTGTTACGATTGTTGAGGTTGATTTTAAGTGTCCATTAATATAGAGCATAAAAAGCATATAGTTATTGCTTTACCTGCTGTAATAATGTTACTTGTTCTGGGAACGCTGTTTTTCTGGCTTTCAAACCATCTTGTCTTTGAGAACAGCCTTTCTTCTATTAGTATTAAAAATAATCAATATTTTAATTCCCATGAAATTATTATGGAAATGAATTATCCTTCCAGGTTTCGTCCCTTTAATTTCTCTATAGATAAGAAGGATATTACAAAATCTGTAATTTACTACGGCGGAAAAGCATCGATAAAATTTGAAGAACTGGAAGAAGGTTTACATAATTTAAAGGTATATTCCGGTGTAAATCTTTATTCTATGGCTCCTTATGACATATCCATATATTTTACAATTGATACGGTAAAGCCGTCGATTCAAATAATTTCTCCTGAAACGTCACTTCTGAATAGCAATAAATTTACTATAAAAGGATGCAGTGATCCTTTCTCGAAGATTACTTTTTTTATTAACGGTATGATTTTTACGGCGAAATCCCTGGAAACAGGTATTTTCAAAAAGGAAATTCTCTTTAATCAGGGGCTGAACTGTCTGACTGTAAATGCTGTAGACCCTGCAGGTAATGAAAACAGTCAGAATTTTACCTTTACTGTTGATAATTCTCCGCCCGAAGTTATACCTCAGACACCGGGAAATAAAGAAGTATGTTATGATAGTTACGTCAATGTCCGGAGTCTTATTACAGATAAAGGAAGCGGCCTTTCTGATGTATATTTCCTTATTGATAATAAAAAAATTGTTCCTGTTTTACGGGACGGACTGTACAGTGCCATTCTGGAAAACCTTGATGACGGGGAGTATAAAGTAATTGCAGTTGCAGAAGATAAATCGGGAGGAATAACCAGAAAATCATGGTCTTTTGTTATTGATAGCTCGGAGATTTTCGGAGAAAAAACTCTCAGACCCGGTGCAAGAGGACAGGACATTATACAATTGCAGAAATCTCTTACAGGATCGGGATTCTTAAAAGAAGGTTATCTGTCAGGAGTGTATGATAAAACAACGGTCAGAGCAGTTGAGAAATATAAACATTATATGAAAATAGAAGTGTCTCCTGTAATAGATAGAACCCATGTCGGCATTTTCTGTAACAGAATAAAAGTATATCTCAATGAATTTACTCTCTTTTTATTTTCCCCTTCTGGCAATCTCATAAAAACTTACCCCATAGCATGCGGTTCATACTCCTGGCCTACTCCTACAGGAAAATACTATATAAAAGATAAACAGCCCTATCCGACCTGGTATCCACCTCCGTCTCCATGGGCAAAAGGTTTGAAACCTATAGGTCCCGGGCCTGGTAATCCTCTCGGAACCAGATGGATGGGACTGAGTGAACATGGTATCGGTATTCATGGCACTCCTTCAGCATGGTCAATAGGTTCTCCTGATTCTCATGGATGTATAAGAATGTATATATCAGATGCAGAGGACCTTTATGAATATGCTCAGGTTGGTTCACCTGTTGAGATTTATGGAGCCAGAACCGATGACAGTCAGGGTTATCTTGTAAAAAGTGATGGACTTACATTATGGAATCTGATGCTTGGAAGTGGATTTATATCTGCTGATATACTGAGAGACAGAATGGCACAGGATTCTATCTGGAGAGATATGTTAATCTACGGATTTATCCCAGATGATGTGATGAATGAAAGACTTGCAGGCAATTCTCTATGGGATAAAATGCTTATATATGGATTTGTAGATGAAGTTACATGCAGGAAAATATATAAAAATATTATAAAATCTCATACTTTTGGCATGACAGGTTTCTAGATTTTTAAATGATATGTGTAAGAATATAACCTGATTTTAATTTTAAGGAGGCATTATTTATGGATAAAGCGTTATTAAAAGAAAAAATATTAAAAATTTTCAGCGGAAAGAAACTTGCATGTCTTGCCACATTGAAAGATGGTAAGCCATGGGTAAGATATGTTATGACAGACAGTAAAGAACTGGATTTGTATGTGGCTACAGCTCTTACTACAAGAAAAGTAGCAGAGATAAAAAAAGATAAGCATGTTCATCTTACAATGGGATTTGACCAGTCAAATCCCTATTCTCCTTATGTTCAGGTAGCAGGCACTGCTGAAATACTTACAGATGATGCCACGAAAAAGGAATTCTGGTCTGATATGCTGAAAGTATATTTTAAAGGTCCTGATGACCCTGTTTATTGTGTTATAAAAATAACACCGGAACTTATAGAATACTGGGCAACTATGGAACCGGAAGTTTATATCTGTTAATTGCCTGTTTCTGGTTTCAGAACTGTGATTTCAGACTCTGGTATGTAGAAATTTGAAATATATTAAAATTAAAGACCCTGTGATTAAAAAACCTTTAATCATCGGGTCTTTAGTAATTATATATAATGTAATATACATTACATTATATATATATATATTATGATATTGTCAGGTTGGCGAAATATTCGGAAACCGAAATATTCGGAAAATTTCCTAAATAAAAGAGGCTTTATGGTCATGGATAAAAAAGAAAATTACCTGATTGATGAACTGACACAGCTCTGTATTGATACAGGTGAGAAGTTTCTCTGTACTGTTCACAGGCGTCCTACAAGTATGGACCGTTTTTCCATATCACAGATAAAGGTTTTAATGATTCTTTCTCATAATGAAAGTGCTAAAATGAAGGATATAACGGAAGCACTCGGCATAGCCAACAGTTCTGCTACAGAGCTGATAGATAAATTAATAAAAGACGAACTGGTAGAAAGGTACAGAAAGAATGGTGACAGAAGGGTTGTAATGGTGAAATTATCTGAGAAAGGAAGAGATTTTGTAAATGAGATGAAAGAGCTTAAAAGAAAATGCTGGAGAAGTATGATAGAAAAATCGGAAGAAGAAGACAGGGAAGATTTACTCAGAGTTGCAAAGAAATTCTATGAACTTATATGCAGAGCGGCAGAGGAGGGAGTGTTCCTCTGATGAAGAAAAGGCGATTTTTTATGAAGAAATTTACATTAATTGTATTATTATTTTTTATATTATCTGTCAGAAGCGGATGTTTCTCTCAGGAAAACGTTAATCAGGAAAATGTTAAATTAAATAAAATAATTACCCTTGAAGATAGTGTCAAGATTACACTTCGGAACAGTCTGGACCTTCAGGTTTCAGACCAGGAGATTCAGAAATCGGAAGTAAGGGTAAATCAGGCAAAAACCGGAGGCTATCCAAATGTAAATGCTTCCGCCTATTATACAAGAATGGATCCTGTTCAGAGTTTTGATGTCGGAGGAAAAACAGCAGAACTGGGAAGCAATAATCAGGGACAGGCAAAATTGACTTTTAACTATTCTCTTTATGACGGCAGTAGAGTTACCAATCAGGTTGATCAGGCAACTATGGTAAGTGAAGCTACTAGATGTGACAGGGAAGTAACCAGACAGAATGTAATATATAAAGCTATTGACAGTTACTACGGTGTTCTCAGGGCATATAAACTGCTTGATGTGGCCAATGACAGTCTTTCCACTACAAAGGAACAGTACGGTATATCCGAGGCTTATTATGAAGAAGGTCTTGTGGCAAAATCGGATGTACTCAGTGCAAAGGCACAGCTGGCCAATGTGGAACTCGGAGTGATAAGTGCCGAGAGTAATGTTGCACTTAAGAAAGCTGCGCTGAATGATACAATGACTATTCCTCTCAAGGAGGAATTCAAACTGATAGATGATCTTGTATATAAACCTTTTCCTGTAGATACAGACTACTGTACATACCTTGCCTGTGCCAATCGCGGAGAAGCAAAAAAGATAATGTTTTTAATAAAAGCTGCAGAAGCACAGATAGAGGTTGCAAAAAGTGACAGAAAACCTTCGGTAACCTTTAATCTTGATTATATAGCATTTAGTTCTACTTTTATGAATCCTTCAAACAGCACAAATGCTACATTCTCTGCCAGTGTACCTATTTTTGACCGTGGTCTTACAACCTGTAAGATTGATGAGGCAGAAATAACTCTGTCACAGGCAAAAACGAATCTGGAACAGCTTAAAAAAGCACTGGCTCTTCAGGTAACACAGGCTTATTTATTGTTACATGAGTCAGAAGAAAAGGTACATAAAGTGAAAGCCAATCTTGAATCTGCCCGTCAGAATTATGAAGTGGCAAGACTTCGTTATCAGGAGGGTATAGCTCCTTTCATAGAAGTTTCAAATGCCCAGCTTGTTCTTACAAATGCAGAGGTAGATAATGTGCAGGCTCTTTATGATTATTATCTTTCGAAGGCAAATATGATAAAAACTACAGGACTTCTTCCTGAAGACGGTAAACTTGATAATATAAAACTCATAAAAACAGGAGAGGAGGGCTCGTCAGAAGAGGAGCTTAAAAACACAAAATGATAAATTATTTAATGAAAACATATAAATTAACAATTACAGGTCTGATCCTTATAATAATGATTTTCTCTGTTTCATGTAAAAATAAAACAGAACAGATTATATCCAGGGAAGATATACAGAAAAAAGAAGGTATTCCCGTGGAAATTGTAACAGTAAAAAAGGGTGATGTTATTGTTACTGTAGAGTCAAGCGGAGAACTTAAAGCTGATGATGCCCTTACTATAAATACGAATAACTCCGGTATAATAGAAGAAGTTAATGTAAAAGAAGGGGATTATATAAAGAAAGGTCAGATAGTGGCTGTCATAGAACCTAATGATATAGAGGATCAGCTGACTCAGGCCCGGGCATCTCTTAACACTGCTCATTTGAGGCTTGCCCAGGCAGAGACTAAAGTAATATTGCAGAATACTCAGGTTGAAGGTGCCATAAAACAGGCAGAAGCAGGAGTAAAATCTGCAGAAGCTCAATATGAACAGGCTCTGGCTTCTCTTGAGGCGACAAAAGAAAAACTCTCTATTATAGAAGAGGGAGCAAGAAAACAGGAAATAGCACAGGCTGAAGAAACAGTGGCACAGGCAGAGGCAAATTTTAGAGAAGCAAAGGTAGATCTTGGAAGAATGCAGAGGTTATGTGCTAAAGGAGCCATATCACAGCAGCAGCTGGATGTGGCCCAGGTTCAATATGATGTGGCAGAAGCACAGTATAACAGTGCTATTCACAGACTGGATCTGGTAAAAGAAGGATCCCGTTCTCAGGAGAAGGCTGCAGCAAGGCAGGATGTAGCTATGGCAGAAGATAGAGTTACAGCAGCAAAGGCAGGTCTTGACCAGGCAAAAGAAGCCCTTGTTATTGCACAGAATAACAGAATGCAGGTCACAGTGGCACAGCAGGAAGTGGACGTGGCAGAAGCAGGAGTTGCCCAGGCACAGGCAACTCTGGACACTCTCGCAAGAAAACTTCAGAAATCTTACGTTAAATCACCAATATCCGGTTATGTTACCAAGAAATATGTAAATCTGGGAGAAAATACAAGCGGCCCCGGTGCTACAAAGATTATTGATGTCTTTGATCAGGGCACCCTTTATTTTGAAGCACTTGTTTCTGAAACTGATATAGCAAAAATTAACAGAGGTCTTTCCGTTGATATAAAAGTTGATGGTATGCCTGATAAACATTTCTCCGGGATTGTAAAAGACATAATCCCCCAGGCAGGAGCGGCAAGACAGTTTTCTGTAAAGATAAAGGTAGAGGGAACAGGAAGTGAGCTGAAACCCGGTATGTTTGCCAGAGGACAGATAATACTGGCAGAACATAAGAATGTACCGGTAATTAAAAAAGATGCAGTCAGGGATAAAGAAGGTAAGCGTTATGTTTATACAATAAAGGAACTGTATGCCGTAGAGACAGAAGTCACTACAGGGCCGGCTATGAACGGGTCAATTGAAATAGTAAAAGGACTCTCCGGCGGAGAAAAAGTCGTATATTCAGGGTTTGTCAAAAATGGGGACCTGGTAAAAATTATACGTGAGGAGTAATTATATATGTGGTTAACAGATGTAGCTATAAAGCGTCCTGTATTTATAACAATGTTTTTTATGGCTCTTATAGTTCTCGGCTATCGTTCGGTAACGCTCATGCCTGTAGACCTTTATCCTAAAGTGGATATACCTATCATTACCGTAACAACTACCTATGCCGGAGCAGGCCCTGAAGAGATTGAAACCCTTGTTACAAAGCCTATTGAGGATCAGGTAGGTACTATAAATAAAATAGATGAAGTTATGAGTGTATCCCGTGATAGTATATCTGCAGTTATTGTAAAATTCCTTCTGGAAGCAGATTTAGATGTTGCCGCAGCAGATGTGAGAGATAAAATAGACCTTGCCAGACCTGATCTGCCTGATGATGCAGATGATCCTATCATATCCAAACTTGATTTTGGAGCCATGCCTGTTATTACAATGGGTATTACAAGTGATACTATGGATATAAGAAGTGTTAAAACTCTTGTGGAACAGAATATTGAAGATAGATTTTCCAAACTGAGCGGTGTCGGTAATGTAGATGTAACAGGCGGTGATACGAGAGAA
>JBEHWP010000021.1:0-19567 GCA_040217665.1 Vulcanimicrobiota bacterium | reverse complement strand
CCCTACAAAGGGTTGTAATTATGATAATACCATGTAAATGGAAATTCTTATACTATAAATTTATTTATAATAAATTCTAACAATTCCAATAAAATTCCTTCTTTATTATGCTAAAGGGGTCACAGGAAAATATTATTTCATAATTCTATTATTCCTGATTTTTTCCAGTTCAAGCCTTACTCTCTTATATTCATCTTCGATAGAAGAGACTTTTTCTTTTAAACCTTCGGCATTACAGGCATCTGCCATAGTTTCTACTTCCTGGCATAAACCGGCCAGTATGGTTGCACCGAAGTGGGTGCTGGAAGATTTCAATGTATGAGATGAAATTCTCAGATCTGTAAAATTATCTTCTCTGAAACTTCCTTTAATTTTCTCCAGAAGACCCTGACTGTCATTCAGATATTTATCGATTAAATCAAAGGCTTTCTCTTCACCTACAAGGCTTTTTAAATTTTCGAAGTTCTCCATATTTATAGACTGTGCTGCAGATTTTTCAGATATTATACTTTCTTTTATAATATGTTCCTCTATATGTTCCTCAGAAGAAGCACGCATATTTTTAGCTTCTCTCAACACCTTTACAAGTTCTTTTACCTGTACAGGCTTCCCGAGATAATAATCCATACCTGCATCAAAACATTTTTTTATATCTTCTCTGAAAACCTTTGCAGTCATGGCAACAATACATGGCTGCCTCTCAGACGGAAAATCTTCTCTGATACGGCATGTAGCTGTTAAACCGTCCATTTCAGGCATTTCTACATCCATAAACATAAGATTATAAGGCTGGCGACGCAGTGATTCAATGGCTTCAATACCATTCCAGGCCACATCTACCATATATCCCATTTTTTCAAGCATACTCAACATAACCTGTTGATTGACAAGATTATCTTCTACCAGCAGAATGGTAAGAGGATATTTTCCGGAAAGCAACGGGTCAAGATATGGTTTATCATGTGCTTTAAAAACAGAAACTGCTTTCCCTGTAGCAACTTCAATCAATTTGTTGTATAAATGTGATAATTTTACAGGTTTTATGAGATAACCGTTAAAATTCATCAACTCTTTCTGAGAGAATATTTTATCTATAGATGTAAGAAGAAACATGGGGAAATCATAGCCCAGGTTCCTTATTTCATCTGCCAGTGTAATACCGTCCACGTCAGGCATGGCCATATCCAGAAGGGCAATATGAACTGTTTTATTCTGTTTCAGAATAGAAAGAGCTTCAGAGGCACAGGAGGCATTTATAGATGATACACCCCATTTCTCACAGGCCTGAGTAAGCATAAATCGATTTATTTCATTGTCATCCACTATTAATACGTTCAATCCTGTCAGTAAATGAGATGATTTAAAAGAGGAAAACTGTTTCACAGTATCTGCCCTGGTAATTATGGTAAAATGAAAGGTTGTCCCTTTACCGGGAACACTCTCTGCATGTATGGTTCCCCCCATATGTTCAACGAGGAGTTTGCTTATGGTCAGGCCAAGGCCGGTACCTCCGTATCTGCGGGTAATAGATGAATCAGTCTGACTGAAGGGTTTGAAAAGATATTGAAACTTTTCGGGAGGAATACCGACACCTGTGTCTTTTACGGAAAATTGAATTTCATAATCTTCTTCTATAAGATGTCTTGCTTTAACAGAAAGCACAACATCACCTTTTTCCGTAAATTTAATGGCATTATCAAGCAGATTTACAAGTATCTGACGGAGGCGGGTAATATCACCTTCTATAATAAGCGGAACAGATTTATGGCACATATAAGCTATTTCCAGAGATTTTTTACCTGCTTTCGGAGCGACTATATCCAGAGCTTCTTCTACACATTCTATGAGTTCAAAGGGATTTTTTTCAAGCATGAACTGACCTGCTTCTATCTTGGAAAAATCCAGTATATCATTGATTATTCCCATAAGGCTGTTGCCGCTGCGGCGGATAACTTCAACAAATTCTTCCTGTTCATGTGATAATTCCGTATTTAAAAGCAGAGAAGTCATACCTATTATTGCATTCATAGGAGTCCTTATTTCATGACTCATACTGGCAAGAAAACTGCTTTTTGCTCTGCTGGCACTTTCTGCCTTATCCCTTGCCATCATCAGTTCTTCCTGAACAAGTTTTAATTCTGTAATATCATTTAATATAGCAATAACACCGGCAAATCTTTCGCTTACATCAAGCATTTTCTTCAATTTAATCTGGAAATATCTTTTACCCTTGACAGTTTCAATTTCTTTTTCCAGTTCCAGTTCTGAATGCTTCATAGAAACAAAGGAAGAAAGTTCTTCTTCAAGAAAAATCAGTCTGTTTTCCGGAATATTCCGGGAATAATATGCAGAACCGGGAACAGAAAAATCTTTAAAAAGCTCATTACCTGCATGATTTATATTAACAATGATATTATTACTGTCCAGGAGTATAACAGGATTTTTCATACTTTCAAAACTTGTAAGATATCTGTCCTTTTCATTTGAGAGAAAACGGTTTGTCACCTGTAATTCTTCCAGTTCTTCACTGCCGCTCAAACCGGTCCATTCGGTGCAAAAACCTATTTCAATCCTGTCAAAAATTCTATCAATAAAAAGCCTGCAACGTTTTTTCTCTTCTTCATTGAAATCATTTTCAAGAATAAGATCGATATAGCTCTGACGGTAATATTTTAACAACCCCAGAAACATGCCTATAGTAACACCGCGGGAACGATGTTTCTGTGCTTCCATTATTCCGAAAGATGTAACGGGATCTCTCGTATAATCATCATCAGGCCCGAGTTCAGGCGTTTCACTGTGAAAACTTAAACCATCAAGTATTGCCTTTGAGAGGCCGTTAATAGAAATTCTCCACGCTTCAGCAAGAGTAGAAGTATATCTGCTATAGCCATGTAATTTTGCATAATGAAGTATTCTCTCTACCAGCCACGTTTCATTGTCTGTAATAATATTTATAAGTTTTTCCATTGTCTTTATTCATAAAAATGAATTTACGTGTCACTTACTATTCACTTTTAAATCTATAACCTTTCTGACAGTCCTGGCAAGTAAACTCATAGAAACAGGTTTAAAAATAATCTCCTTTACATTTGTAAACTTCTCCCTATCCAGTTCAACCATGTCTGAAGAACCTGTATAAATGATAACAGGTATATCAGGATTTACCTGAAGTAATTCTTCTGACAGTTCAATTCCTGTTATTTTAGGCATAGTATAATCGGTAATAAACAGATCATATTTCCCCGGTTCCAGACAGAAATCTTTCAGAGCTTTAATACTGTTTGTTTCAGATGTAACATTATAGCCAAGTTTAATTAACATATTACTGTAACACCTGGCAAGTGGTTCTTCATCATCTACTAGAAGTATATGTTCGTCTCCTCCGGGGAGAATCTTTTCTTCATCAACATCTTCTTTTACATCAATCTCAACACATGGGAAGAATATATCGAAAGTGGTTCCTTCGCCCGGTTCACTGCTGACAGTAATAGTTCCCCCGTAATTAGTAACTATACCATGAACCACGGAAAGTCCGAGACCTGTTCCCTCACCTCTGGGTTTGGTGGTATAGAATGGCTCGAAGATTCTTTCTAAAGTCTTTTTATCCATGCCATACCCCGTATCACTTACAGTAAGTTTTATATATTTCCCCTCTTTTAGCTCAAGATATTCCTTTACATTTTCTCTGTCAAACTCTACTTCACTTAATCTTATGCCAAGTATACCCCCATTTTCTCTCATGGCATAAGAAGAATTTGTGCAAAGATTCATAATTACCTGGTGTATTCTGGTAGGGTCTGCCAGTATAGTTCCTCTTGTTTCTATGATTTCCTTTATTTCGATAGTAGCGGGGAGAGAAGCTCTGATAAATTTCATAATTTCTTTAACAATAGGAGCAATATGAAGAGGTTTTCTTTCCTCTTCCCCCTGGCGGCAGAAGGTTAAAATCTGTTTTATCAGATCTTTTGCCCTGTTACTGGATTTCAAAATCTGACTTACAAAGTTTTTCGATTTAACATCATAAATATAACTTTCAAGCAATTCTGAATAGCCCATAATAGCAGCAAGTATATTATTAAAGTCATGAGCAATACCTCCTGCCATTATACCTATGGCTTCCAGTTTTTGAGCCTGGCGGCTCTGCTGCTCAATCATCATTTCTCTTGTCACATCTCTGAAAATAAATACATAGTTTATAATTTCATCGTTTTTATTACGTACAGGATTGATTGAGCCGGAAGATATGTAAGAAGTTCCGTCTTTTTTTATGGCAGTAATATGGCCGCTCCACACATTTCCTCCTTTAATTGTATCAATTACATTTCCGTAGAATATATCATCATGGTCATCACTTTTGAATATAATAATATTTTTACCGGTACTATCCTCTTTTTTATAACCTGTATTATATTCAAAAGCAGGATTCACATAAAGTATATTTCCCTTTATATCTGTTATAATAATATATTCCGAAGTCTGTTCTATAACTGTTACGAAACGTTCATGTTCTTCTTCAAGTTCTGCAATTTTTTTCTTTTCCTCTACTTCTGTCATGGCTCTTCTGACTACAGGAGCAAGCCTGGAAAGATTTCTTTTCAGGACATAATCTGTTGCTCCTGATTTAAGGGCTTCTACTGCCAGTTCTTCACCTATAATACCGGAAATGATAATAAAGGGAGTACGGGGACACATCTTCATGGCTATCTGTAATGCAGTCAGTCCGTCAAATCCGGGAAGTGTATAATCTGCAAGAATAAGATCAAAATTCTTACTTTCCAGAGCAGAAATAAAATCATTACTCGTATCTACAGTTGTCACAGCACATTCAATTCCGTCTTTGGCCAGAACTGCATGAATAACCTCTGCATCAATAGGACTGTCTTCAAGATGTAAAATATCAAGTTTTTTCACGTTTCCCATCACCTTCTTTATCAGCAGAGCCGATTTATATCATCTCTGACAATAATATCTCTAATATATTCCAGAATATTATCTATCTCCAAATTCTCCCGTTTTTCTTTAACTTTTTCTATTATCTCTTTATTGCCGGAAAATTTCAGCAGGTCAGTCTGAAAATCAATAAATTCTGAAAGTCTGTCAACATAAGTAGAGAAAGAATCGAATGTCCGGAGAAGAGAACAGGATAGCCCATCTTTTTCTTCTGTCTCTCCTTTCTGTTCTTCTATTTTCTGTAATACCATGTTTATTCTGGGAAGCAGATCTGAAAGGCAATTTTTTAAAACATAGTCTTTCGCACCTTTTTTAATAGCTTCAACAATTAAATGTTCTCCAATTTTGCCTGATACGAAAAGAAAGGGAGTGGAAGGGCATTTTTCCATTACCAGTTCCAGTGCACTCATGCCGTCAAAAGAGGGGAGTAAATAATCTGACAGGATAATATCGAAATGTCCATTTTCAATAGATAACATAAAATCATCCCTGTTATCTACCCTGCATATTTCAAACTTCAATCCTTCTTTTAAAAGAATTCCTTTTATAATCTCCGCTTCAAGGAAATTATCTTCAAGATGAAGGATTTTCAAAGGTAATTTCAAAAAAAGCATTCCTTTCTCTCATAATTAAATCGTTTAAAAAGCGAATAATAATATGAGAATCGTAATGCGTAACGCGTAACGCGTGACGGGAGGAACAAATTCTCACACTTCGTTGTAACCGGCCCGGGTAAAACTAACTATAATTATATTCTACTATCCTTCTATAATAATAGAAGGTATTATAAAATGCAAGCTTTATGGTATAAATATTTAAAGATAGAATCATTATAAAAATGCTTGACATGGATATCATTTATGAGTATAATCTGTGTATACTAAGCGGAAGTAGCTCAGTGGTAGAGCATCTGCTTGCCAAGCAGATGGTCGCGAGTTCAAGTCTCGTCTTCCGCTTTATTTTATTTTGAGGTGATTTTATGGAAGACAGAATAATAGGCGAAATAAAGAAAAACAGAGGAGAGAAGATAGTTTTTTCTCTCGGTGAGTTCAAAGGAAAAAAGAGAATCGATATAAGAAACTATTTTCTGGGAGAAGAAGACAGCGAAACATGGAAACCTACAAAAAAAGGTATCAATATCAGTCTCGAACAGTGGCAGGAATTTAAAGAACTTCTGAAAGAAGTTGATAATGCCCTGGAGTCGTGAGACGTGAGACATGAGACGTGAGTAGGTAACTGGTAACTGATAACTGGTCACTGATAACTGGTCACTGGTCACTGAAATCAGTTTCCCGCACTTTCATACTTCCTTAACCCCATAGACCACACGGTATAACCGGTAACGGCACAAATACATGCCACAAGGGGAGTAAGAAGGGCGATATTTCTGAATTCATAATGGCCCATTATCTGTGATGCAGGGAAAAAACCTACAAAAGCAAAAGGTATTACAAAAGAAATTATAAATCTTAAAAAAGGATTATATATATCTACAGGATAACGGCCGAAAGCCACCAGGTTCCATGCAGTCGGAACTATACCTGTTCTGTCAGGCATCCAGAATGAAAGACTTCCTATTGTCGTAAATACTCCTGCATAAATAGTAATACCGGACACTAAAGAGATTATAAGATAGATTATATTGATACATGTCCATGAAATACTCAGACGGCCGGAAGCATAAAAAAGTATTATAAACCCTATGATGACACCAAAAAACTTCTCCAGATTGATCCTTTCCATAAAAAGCTGTAACAGAGGATCTATCGGTCTTAAAAGAAGTCTGTCCATTTCACCTTCTATGATATAATTATTTCCCAGTCTGAACAGGTTAGTAAATAACATGCTGAATACATCAAAAGGTATGGCACAGAGAGCATATATAAAAAATATTTCCTCCTTTTTCCAGCCGTTTAAAGACGGAGTTTTACTGAACATAACACTTATGGTGTAAATAGTTATACTGTGATAACAGATACTTACAAAGGTGCCTACAATAAAATCACCTTTAAAAGACATACGAACCTTCAGAAATTGAATCAGATATAAAACAAGTAATTCTATGTGTCTTATAAAATATTTTATGGACAATCAGCCTCCGTGAATGGTAATTTTCTTTCTGCACATAAACCATAAAATTCTTCCTGCAGTAAAGAGGAGTATAACCCATATGAACTGTATAAGAAGAGCCCTGTATGCTACGGATAGCTCTACCCTTCCGAGATAAAGGCTCAGAGGGACATAGGCAATATATTTAAATGGTAAAAAAGAACTGATATACTGAAAAGTGCCGGGGAACCAGTCTATTGGCACAAGAAGTCCGGAAAATAGTTCTATTATCATATTTTTAGGATAAAGAATACCTTCTATGGAAATGGTGTAGACAGCAATAAGACCTATAAAAAAGTTAAGTCCCACATAAAGTAATATGCTCAAACCTGTGCTGATACAGAAGAGAAATAAATTATATAAAGAAGAAGGGCCATGAACGGGGTATATAAGAAAAGTAGCAATAATAATGGGAGGAGTAAAAAATAAAAGACGAAACATACTCTGCCCCAGCCCTCTGGCATAATTCAGTGCCTGATAATCTACAGGCTTTATAAGATCTATGGAAATTGTTCCGTTTCTTATGTCATTTGATATATCATGATCCATATAATTCAAATAAAGGCTCTTTGAGATCCATCCGATGGCAATATAAGTAACCATGTCGGAAAGTGTATAATTATTTATCGTTCCTCCCGATGCATAAAGGGCTTTATAAATAAAATAATAAACTCCTACATGGATTACATAATTTATAACGCCCAGGAAATAATTGGCCCTGTAGGCAAGAAGAGAAAGAAAGGATATTCTTAAATATTCTAAATAGACATCTGTTTTAAAATGTACATTCATAATTAAATCGTGATGCGTAATGCGTAATGCGTGATGCGTGTTTTTTACCGGTACCGGACGGCCACAGGGGGGCGCCCCTACTATTCACTGGTCACCGGTCACCGGTCACCGGTCACTGATAACTGATCACTGATTTTCCCTTCTCTATAAATTTTCCTCACTATATCTTCAATAGCTGTTTCTTCAATAGCTATATCACTTACATGAGTATTATTGACCACTTTCGATATTATCTCTGTGGCAGACATGGTTTTTCTGTCGAAAGATGCTTCATAACGAAGAGGTTCCAGTTTTTTCCAGTTAACAGTGCCATTAAAACCGAAACCTGTCAGTTCGGGAGAAGATTTCTCTTCATCGAAAACAAATATAACCCTTTTTCCGCATGAAAAGGATTCCTTCAAATCTGAAAGCAATCCGTCGTAGAGAAGTTTTCCTTTATCGATAATCATTACACGCTTACAGAGTTTTTCTATTTCATCCAGATTATGGGTTGTCAGTATAACGGTGGTTTTCTCCGTTTTATTTATATGAGAGAGAAATTCTCTGATTTTAACTCTTCCTTCCACATCAAGACCTATGGTAGGCTCATCAAGAAAAAGTACCTTCGGATTATGTAACAGTGATGCCACAAGATCACAGCGCATTCTCTGTCCTAAAGAGAGTTTTCTGAGAGGTAATTGAATAAAATCTTTCAAATCGAGTATTTCTTTAAATCTGTCAAGTCTTTCTTCAAAGGTCTTTTTATCCACTTCATAGACCTTTCTTAAAAGCCTGAAGGATTCAATAACTGCAATATCCCACCATAGCTGTGTACGCTGACCGAAAACGACACCTATGTTTTTCGTATATTCCGTCCTGTCTCTTGACGGTATATAACCTGACACTCTGACGATTCCCGACGTGGGAATTAAAATTCCTGTAAGCATTTTAATAGTAGTGCTTTTACCTGCGCCATTTGCTCCTATATAACCTACGAGTTCACCGTCTGAAATATTAAAAGTAACGCCTGACACAGCAGGAACTTCTTTATATTCCCTGTTAAAAAGGTCAAGGAAGGCACCATAAATCCCATCACGTCTTTTATAATTCAGAAATGTTTTTGTCAGATTTTTTACTTCTATCATAAGTACTATCTTTCTTTTACAGTATAAAAAAACCTTTTTCTTATGAAGGATTTTTATAAATATCATACAATATTATAAAAGGTTTAAAGGAAAAATATATAATTCTTATTACAGTTTATTTATAGAACTCTGAGAGAGGAAGAGAGGGAATATATTCATGAAAAGCACAGAAAACTTCGAAGAAATCCTCAGAGAACATTTAAAAAAATTGAGAAACAGCAGCAGATTATTTTTGAACTTTCTTCATTACCATTATCGATAAAGAAGATTTTGCTTCATCAAAGGGAATAAGCTATGAAAAATAATTACATAAAAAAACCAGAAGAAATTCTTCAGGAGCTGAGGAAGAGAATCCGCACATATGAAAGGGTTATTTCAGAGATTACTTCTTCTCCTCTTATAGATTCGGGAGAAATTGAAAAGATAGCAAATCATATAATGAATAGTCGATGTGAGACAGACTATCTCGAAGATTTTCTGGAAGAGAGGACAGAAAAAATCAGGAAAGAAGATGCTCTAATGGAAGAGCATGAAAGGAACAGATTTATAGCGGAAAATGCCGGTGACGTAATATGGCTTCTGGATTTGACAACAGGGAGGTTTAAATATGTAAGTCCTTCTGTAGAAAGACTTCGCGGTTTTACACAGGAAGAAGTAATGAAACAGTCCATAAAGGAAGTACTTACTGATGAATCATATAGATTTGTATCAGAAAATCTTCCGGGAGTAATCAATGAATTTCTGGCAGGTAATACTTCTTTAAGGGTAATGACTCATGAACTGGATCAGAGGTGTAAAAACGGATCTGTTGTAAACACAGAGGTTGTTGTTACACTCTTAAAAAACAAAGAAGAACAGGTAACAGAAATACTCGGTATTACAAGAGATATTACGGAAAGAAAAAAAACGGAAAGAGAATTGAGAAAGAAAACGAAAGAACTGGAAAAATTTTTCAACAGCAGCCTTGATCTTCTCGCCATAACAGATAGTAACGGATATTTTCACCGTCTTAACCCTGAATGGAACAAAGTCTTCGGATATGACCTGAAAAAACTTGAAGGGTATAAATTTATTGATTTTGTTCATCCAGAAGACCGTGAGGCAACAATCGAGGCAGAAAAAATTCTCATAGAACAAAAGAAAGTCGGGCCTTTTGTGAACAGATACAGGACAAAAGACGGCTCATACAGATGGATTGAATGGAAATCATCTTCTGATGTAAATCTCTTTTACTTTGCGGCAAGAGATATTACAGAACGGAAAGAAATGGAAGAAGCTCTTAAAGAAAGTGAGGCAAAATACCGTCTTATAGTTGATACATCCTGTGAAGGCATATGGATGCTGGATAATAAATTCAATACTGTTTTTGTTAATTCCCGTATGACACAAATACTCGGTTATGCAATTGATGAGATGATGGGGAAAAATGTAAGTATATTTATATACAATGAAGAACTGGAAGAGCACCATAAAGAATTAGCATTGAGACAGAAAGGAATTCCCCATCAATATATAAGACGTTATGTAAGAAAAGACGGTGAAATAATATGGCTCTTTACGTCTGCCACTCCCATCTTTGACAGAGAAGGAAACTTTTCCGGCTCTTTTGCTATGTTGACAGATATTACAGATCGTGTAAAAGCAGAAGAAGCACTCAGGAAAAGTGAGGAAAAATACAGAAAAATCTTCGAAGATGCCGTTGAAGGTATTTTCCAGACAACACCTGAAGGAAGATATATTACTGTAAATCCGTCTTTTGCAAAGATGTTTGGCTTTTCATCACCTGAAGAAATGATCTCATCTGTCAAAAACATAGGGGAAGAACTTTATGTAAACCCTGAAGACAGGTTGACCTTCAAAAGACTTCTTGAAGAAAATGATCGTATTGCCGGCTGGGAAGTCATGCTTTATACAAAAGGCAGGAAGAAGATATGGAATTCTATAAATGCCCATACAGTAAGGGATAAAAACGGCAGGATACTTTATTATGAAGGAACAAATGAAGATATAACAGTAAAAAAAGAAATGGAAGAAGCTCTTAAAGAAAGTGAGGAAAAATACCGCCGTATAATTGATACATCCTGTGAGGGCATATGGATGATGAACGGTGATTTAGAAACTACATTCGTTAATTCACGTATGGCGGAAATATTCGGCTACAGTGCCGGTGAAATGCTTGGGAAGAATATAACTGCATTTATGTGCATCGAAGAGTTAGAAGATCATTATAAAAAAATAGCAGATAGGAAAAAAGGACTTTCCCAGCGTTATATAAGACGTTTTATAAGAAAAGACAGCCAGATGATATGGCTTCTTGTATCGGCCACTCCTGTCTTTGACAGGGAAAGAAATTTTGCCGGTTCTTTTGCCATGGTAACAGATATTACAGAACTTATAAAAATAGAAGAAGCACTCAGGAAAAGCGAAGAAAAATACAGAAAAATATTTGAAAACACCGTTGAAGGTATTTTTCAGACAACTCCACAAGGGAAATTTATTACCGTTAATCCTTCACTCGCAAAAATGTTCGGCTATTCGTCAACGGAAGAAATGATTTCTTCCGTTAACGATATTGACTGTCAGATTTATGTAAACCCGGGAGACAGATTAAGATTTAAAGAAACACTTGAAAAGAATAATAAAATTACAGGATTTGAACTGGAGGCCTACCAAAAAGACGGACAGAAGGTGTGGCATACACTCAATGCCTATACGGTTCGAGATGTAAAGGGCAACATACTTTATTATGAAGGAACCTGTGAAGATATAACAGCAAGAAAAAAGATGGAAGAAGCTCTGAAAATTGAAAAAGCAAAGCTGGAAATAGCTTCTTTAGCAGGTAAAGTAGGGCTCTGGACATGGCATATTGAAACAGGAATCATAGAATGGTCATCTGCAATACAATCCATGCTGGGCTACAATGTAACAGACCTCTCAGGCCCTGTTTCACTGTGGGAAGATATAATTCACCGTGATGACCGAGAAAGAGTCATGGTAAGCCTGAACAATCACCTTAAAGAAAATACGAGATACAGGATAGATTACCGTGTCAGAAGAGCCGACGGAACATACATCTGGTGGCTCGTAACAGGTTCATCGGAAAGAGACAGTAAGGGCCATGCTATAAAAATGTCAGGAGCCTGTGTGGACATTACAGAGAGAAAGATTGTAGAAGAAGAACTTATGAAAACAAGGGCACTCTTCAAGGCAGCTCTTGAACAGTCACCTGTAGGGATAACCATAGTAGACTGGCCTGACATGAAGTTTTGCATGGTAAATAATACGGCAACAAAGATTACAGGCATACATCACGGAGATTATATGAACATCTCCGGCGACACAACTGATAAGGATTCATGGGAATTATTTTATCCTGACGGCATAAAATGCGGCATAAAAGATTTTCCTCTTACAAAGAGTATACTTAACGGTGACTTCATAAAAGATCAACTTATGATCATAAAAAGAGCCAGCGGTATTAACCGTTATATACTGGTCAGTTCTGCACCTGTTTTCAATGACTCCGGAGAGATCATAGCCGGAATATGTATCTTCCCCGATGTAACAGATACCCGTAAGGCGGAAGAAGAAAAACTGGAAATGGAGAAAAAACTTCTTCATGCCCAGAAACTGGAAAGTCTTGGTGTAATGGCAGGAGGTATTGCCCATGATTTTAACAATCTCCTTATGGCATTACTGGGAAACCTGGAACTTGCCAGAATGGATATTTCACCATTTTCTCCTGCAGTTACATATATAGACGGAGCACTTCAGACATCCAGAAGAGCGGCAGACCTGACCAGACAGATGCTTGCCTATTCAGGGAAAGGCAAATTTGTTATTACTCCCATAAATCTGAATGAACTGGTAGAAGAGAATTACCATCTATTTAAAGCTTCGCTTTCAAAATCTGCTATATTAAAGCTGGACATTTCTCCCTCTATACCAGGTATGGAAGGAGATCCCGGTCAGATACAGCAGATAATAATGAATCTTATCACAAATGCTTCAGAAGCCATAGGAGATAAATCGGGAGTAATTACACTTGCCACAGGTATGGAACATTGTGAAAGAGCATATCTTGAAAAAAGCAGACTTGAAGAAATACCACCTGAAGGTACATTTGTCTATATAGAAGTAAAAGATACAGGATGTGGTATGGATAAAGAAATACAGGGCAAACTGTTTGATCCATTTTTTACGACAAAATTTACAGGTAGAGGCCTCGGTATGTCGGCAGTAATGGGCATTATAAAAAGTCACAGAGGAGCCATTATGGTAGACAGTGTCAGAGGCAGTGGAACATCTATTAAAGTATTCTTTCCTGCATGTATCTATGATACAGAAATAGATTACGGTAAAGAATACCATGAGATGCCGTTTACACTGCCTTTAAAACCAATGGACGGGACAATACTGCTCGTAGATGATGAAGATATAATACTTGCCACATCGGAAATAATATTACAGAGACTTGGTTTTAAAGTTATTACAGCATCAGACGGGGAAAAAGCAATCAAGATTTTCAGTGAACAGCCCGATAAGATTGACTGTATCATTATGGATTTATCTATGCCAAAGATGGACGGACTGACGGCCTTTAAAAAGATAATCGATATAAAACGTGATGTAAAAATTATTCTCTCCAGCGGATATAACGAAGAAGCATCAATAAAAGAACATACTGGCGGCCTTGCGGGATTTCTTGAGAAACCGTATCAGATAGAAGATCTGCATAAAATATTGCAAAAAACGTTAGGATAGCAGGGGCACACGTGTGCCCCTGATAAACCAAAATTATTCTCTTACAAAATGGGGGATATTATGTGGAATTTCCAGGGACAATTCCACAAGACCTTCGCATATGCCGTCTTTATACCAGGGAGCCTGATATATAAGTTTTTTCTTCCCATTTTTTTCAATCGTATAGATATTGGTTTCTTCTTTTTCGAGCAATTCCCTTATCATGGCCTGAGCTTTCTCCGGATGACATGCCATAAGGCTGGTTCCTACAAGAGAACTTCCTCCGCTATCAGCAAAAGTCTTACACGATTTTTCATTCATGGAAAGAATAATACCGTCTCTGTCACATACAGTTATGGCTCCCTTGAAATCTTTTATCCAGGTATGCAAATCAATCACCTAATCTTCATTATATTCAATAGTTTCTTCGGTATACTCGGTAGTTTCTTCGGTATACTCGGTAGTATTCTCATAAACTTTGTTGTCATCATCAATATAAAAGGTTCCTGAATCACGTAATGTATCGGTAAATACAGGGTCACTGTTATCCAAAATAACACTGTCTCTTCCGTCTATAACATAATATGAACTGTCGTCAATAAAAACAGGTCTGTCACATTCCCATGTAGTGTCCCAGTATTCTACAGTATCTACATTTACAAAATATTCATTATAAGCAGGTACAACAACAGTATCATAACAGTACCAGTAATCATTGCAATCTACAAAATATGGCACATAAGAAGGATAATAAAAAGTTGAAGTCCTGTAAAATCCGTTCCACCATCCCATAAGAGACTGAAATACTGTAAGAGAAGCCATGAGTCCTGCACTGTCGTTTTGAGATTCCATAATACGTCTGTTTTCTTCCTTCATTTCTTTCAGCTCATTGAGAAGTTCTTTAGAATTACTCATTTTTTTCTCAAGTTCCGAGAGTTTTTCATCCAGCTCTTTGCTTTTTTCTTTCAGAGCGTTCATTTGCTGTGTATCTTCTGCTGTGTAAGTGCTGTTTTTCCGCGGAAGACTTTCAACATAATGATTGCTGAATGCATCCCAGGCGGTTACAAGAGATGTAACTCCTATTTCTACATTCTTATTATTTATTTTTTCATAACGATAGGTTGCTCTTACATCTGCTATGGAAGTAGTAATATTCCCGATAAGGCCGGGTATATTTTTATCATTTTTTTCCATGCCATCTTTTAGTGAAGCAACATTGTTTTTTGCGTTTTCAAGAGAAACATAAAAAGGATCTTTACCTGGATCGGCAGGTTGATAATTCTCAAATATAAGTTTAAAGGCATCTTCAAGCCCTTCTATAACAGACATTGCATTAACAGATCGTTTATTATTAAATGGCCTCTTTGCACCTGCCATGGCCTCATCACATACAGAAGATAATATAAAAATCAGGAGAAAGGATAAAATTATACCGGAATAAAATTTTTTCATAAAATCACCTCTTAATAAATTTTCTTTAATTTTAACAGTTAAAAAACAAATTTTCAATAGGGATTCAGTTGTTTTTTATCTTATATGAAACAGATTTACCGTCAGAGACATTTGAGGAGTCCTGCATGTTCCGGGTCATATCTGAAATATCTTGTAGTAAACATAACAGATCTTCTGTTTGAGAGAACAATGTCGGCACTCAATATAGAAATACCACTGGAAGCCGCATATTCTTCTATTTTTTCACCGAGTCTGTTTCCAACCCATTTTCCCATAAAACTTTTCTCGACTATAATATTATTTACATATACCTCTCCCTGTTCTGTAAAATGATCTTCATTGTATGCCACAAGAAAAAATCCCAGAAGTTTTTCCTCTTCTTCTGCTACAAAGCTTACCATATGACCGGTTTTTAATTTATTTCCAAGTTCATCACAGAAATGCTCTCTGCACTGTTCTATTTCTTCGTGAGAATAATTTCGCAAAGGTGATATCAAATGTTCGAGGTTTTCCTTTATCAGTCTTATCATAAAAGGAAGATCATCAGGTTTTGAAGGTCTTATAATAAATCCGCATGGTTCATTCTTTTTATCTATTTTGAGTTTTTTATAAAACCTCTTTCTTTCTATTTCATAACCTGACGAAATAAAGAAATTCAGTCTTTTTTCGTCTGCCAGAGGTATCCTTAAAGCAATATGTCTCAGACCTTTCTCTTTTGAAATCTCTTCGGCTTTTCTGAGCAGTTCCGAAGGTACAGAACTTTCCCTGTAAGGTTCTGTTACAGAGAGATCAAAAATCCATGCCTGAGGTATACCTGTAATAAGTTCATTATTTGCCGTATCCAGAAGCAGATAGCCAAGAGGGCCGTCATGATTGTCTGAAGCAATCAAAAACTTATAATCAGGTAGAACTTTTATAAGATTTAAAACCTGTTTCATTTCAGAAAGATATTTTTCCCTGACAGAAGCAGGATTAACATCATGCCTTACAGGAGAAATCTGTGAAACAGATGTTTCAAAAGCAAGATTTAATATAAAAGGATAATCCTTTTTCGAGATTTCCCGAATGTTCATAATAGTGAATAGTAAGCAATGAGTAGTGAGTAGACAGAACTCTCTGCTTATCTGGCATAAAGTTCAGGGAATTTTCTTTTTCCCCGGTGCTTCCCCTGATAATTATACCATTTAAGTATTTTTATTTCTACTATATATACATAGAAAGAAATTTTGAGTATAATTACTGTAGTCGTGATGCGTAACAGATTATATTCTTACACAATACAGAATAATTATTGACCTGAGCATAAGCATGTAATAAAGGTCTTCTACGCGTGACGGGTTTAATCCCTGCGCATCACGCATTACGCATTACGCATTACGCATTACGAGGTCATTATTTATGGATAGTTATGAAACTAACTATAAAATATCTTATCGAAGGTAACAATTTATGGCGTGTCCCAAATGCGGTAGAGAACAGCCGGATTTATACGAATGTTTTAAAAAATACGGAACATGTTATTTACTTGAAGAAGCTGATGATGAAGACATATATCTTCATGAAAAGAACTACAAAATTATCTATCTCCTGAGACGGGGCGGAATGGCAAATCTTTATCTGGGAGAAGAAGTAAGTAATAAAAGTAAATGTGTAATAAAAGAAATGTACAGTTCCGCAATGAGTCCGGAAGAAAAAATATCTTTTATTTCCATGTTTGAAGTGGAAGCGTTTATGCTTATCAGTCTCAATCATCCTGCCATACCTTCCATAAAAGATTTCTTTATTGAAGATGATAATTATTATATAGTTATGGAATATATAGAAGGAGTCAATCTTTCCGACCTGCTCTATACTTCTTATAAAGGAGGATTTTCCGAAGAAGAAGCCATTTCTATCGGCATAGAAATATGTGATATACTGGAATGTCTCCACTCAAATATACCGCCTGTTATACACAGGGATATAAACCCCGGTAATTTTATCAGAAGAGACAGTGATAATAAAATTATCCTGCTGGATTTCGGTATAGCAACAATATTTGAACATGGACATGCCGAAACACTCATAGGAACTCCGGGCTATATAGCACCTGAACTGTATGAAGGCCATATTGATACAAGAAGCGATATTTTCTCTCTCGGAGTAACCCTTTATGAATTGCTTACCTGTATAGATCCCTGTGAAAGAGTACCCTTTGAATTTGAACCGATTCGTTCTGTAAAACCATGTATTTCAGAAAAAATGGAAAAAATTATTCAGAAATCCCTGAATAAAGATATAGATAAAAGATTTAACAGCGCAACAGAAATGAAAGAAGAATTGTTAGATCTTTATCGCATGTTGTATTATTAGTAAAGAGTGATGGGTGATGGGTGAAGAGCAGGGGCGAACCCGCTGTGGTCGCCCGGTACCGGTAAAAACTCCCATCACGCATCACGCATTACGCATCACGAACCACCCGTCACGCGTTACGCGTTACGCGTCATGTACCATTAAGAAAGTATTATTTATTATGATAAAACATAAACTTATTATCTCAGGCGGAGGGCCTGCAGGTCTTATGGCGGCTATAAGTGCCCATGATTCCGGTATGGATACGGCCATAGTGGAAGGCAACGACAGAGTGGGGAAAAAACTCCTGGGTACCGGTAACGGAAGATGTAATATAACAAATAAATTTATAGATGAAAAAAGATATTACAGTGAAAATCCAGGATTCCCCGCAAAGATTTTAAATGCCTTTACCCTGGATGATACAGTTAATTTCTTCAATACCACAGGTTTACCTCTCATAACTCTGGAAGAAGGTAAAATGTTTCCCATGTCACTTCAGGCTTCTTCTGTTCTTGACCTGCTCAGACTTGCCATAGAGGAAAGGAATATTCCCGTATACTGTAATTCAAAAATCAAAGAAATTTTTAAAAACAGGGTATTCATTCTGAAAACAGGTGACAAGAAACTATATGAATGTGACAGGCTTATTCTGGCCACAGGAGGTAAATCCGTTTCTTCAACAGGTTCTGACGGTTCAGGATTTTCTCTGGCTATTAAACTGGGCCATAGTGTAGTAAAACCTCTTCCCTCTCTTGTGCAGTTAAAACTTGACTGTAAATATCTGAAAGCACTGTCAGGCATCAAATTTGACGGAGAAGCAGAAATATATATTAATAAAGAAAGCAAAAGAAAGGAAAAAGGAGAAATATTATTTACCGATTACGGTATTTCAGGCCCTCCGGTACTTCAATTAAGCAGATTTGCCTCTTCTGGTCTTTCGTCAGGGCAAAAAATAACGGTTAAAGTCAATATATTATATACAATGAAAACAGAGGAAACAGAAAATTTTTTAGAAAATCGTCTGGCAGTATTCAATTACAGGACTGTTCATGACTCTTTCATAGGCGTGATAAATAAAAAACTCATACCGGTACTGTTAAAAGAAGCATGTATAAAAAATAATACATTATGCAGTGATTTAACATGGAAAGAGAAGAAAAATCTCTTGAGACTGCTGAATTGCTGGGAATTTCCCGTGAGAGATACAAACGGATTCAACAACTCCCAGGTAACGGCAGGAGGAGTCAACACAAAAGAAGTGGATGAAAAGACTCTTGAATCAAAAATTGTGTCCGGACTTTATTTTGCGGGAGAAATACTGGACGTAGACGGAGACAGCGGAGGATTTAATCTGCAGTGGGCCTGGAGTTCCGGTTATGTTGCAGGTAAAAGTGCGGCAAATAGAGCGTGACGCGTAACGCGTGACAGGTAGTTCGTAATGCGTGTTTTCACCGGTATCTGGCGACCACAGGGGTTCGCCCCTACTCTTCACTTCTCACTTTTCACGACTCACTTTTTCCCATTGAACACAATATAGTTATAACCGAGAAAATTCCAGGTAAAAGCTGTAAGAGAACCGCACAGAGCGCCGAAAGTAGGCCAGAATTGCAGAGGCACAAGGATTGCCGGCACAGATGTAACGACTGCAGTGGCAACAGAAACATTGATAAATCCCCCTATAATACTTATCAATAAAAAAGTTGGAAACTGTGTTGCTACGTTTTTCTGTCCCTGTCCCTTAAAAACCCAGAGTTTGTTAAAATAATAACTGTTAATAACAGCAGCAGAAAAAGAAAGAGCTTTAAAGATACTGTATATGACTCCCCCTTTATGGCCAAGACCTGTAGTAAAAAGTAACACATTCAATATACCCAGATCTACAAAGGTATTTAACAGGCCTACGGCAAAAAACTTAATAAATTTTATTATCATAAAATAATATCACTCTTTCAGCTCATAAAGTAATGCCGGGAAACCATTAAACTCATTCCAGTGGTGAGGCTCTAAATGCTGACGGCAAATACGATACCGGATAATCTGTGATTTTGTCTCCTCCCGTC
>JBEHWP010000020.1:0-20030 GCA_040217665.1 Vulcanimicrobiota bacterium | reverse complement strand
AATTTGCTGAAGAAATAAAATCTACTATGACAGTTGAAGAGTTATGTCATTATTATGAAAAAACAATCAGGCGCATAAACAAAGAATGCGGAACTTTTTTTAAAGATCATGGTGTCGATATACCATCTTATATGATAAATTCTTATATGAACAGGATTATAGGAGAAGATTACGGCCGTTATATACCGGAAGATAAACGTATGGCTATTTAAAGGAGATTACTATGGAATTCAATGAAATACTTGCAATAGATATAGGAGCAGGAACTCAGGATATACTTATTTACGAGAAAGATAAATATATAGAAAACTGTGTGAAGATGATACTTCCTTCTTATTGTTCTATTATATCTGCCAGAGTAAAAGAGGCTACGAAAGAAGGAAAAAATATATTTCTCTGCGGTGGTATTATGGGAGGTCATCCCCTGTCATCTTCAATAAAGAAACATATAAAAGCAGGATATAAAGTTTATTCAACGGACATGGCAGCAAAGACTTTCCGCGATAATCTGGAAGAAATAAAAAACTGGGGTATAGAAATTGTTCCTTCCAATCCGGGACATTGCATAGAACTGGAATTAACTGACCTTAATCTGGATTTTTTAGCCCTTTCCCTTGCTCATTACGGCATAACATTACCATCTCTTGTAGCCATAGCAGTACAGGACCATGGAGAATGTACGACTGGGAGTAACAGGAAATTTCGTTTTTCCCACTGGAAAAAGTTCCTTGATAACGGTGGAAATCTCTCAGAACTTATTTATAGAGAACCTCCCCCTTATTTTACCCGTATGATCTCTATTAAAAATTCATTGAACTGTGAAACACTCTTTATGGATACAGGGCCTGCAGGTATAATGGGAGCTTTCTGTGATAAGAAGGTAGAGGAATACAGAGATAAAGGTCTTGTAATTGTAAATATAGGAAATCAGCATGTTATATGTTCAATATTAAAAGGATACAGAGTTTTTGCAATACTCGAACATCATTCAAGGGAAATGAATGAAGAGAAGATTCTGGACGTGATAAAAAGATTTAAAGAGAAAAATATAACCGATGAAGAAGTCTTTGAAGGAAGAGGGCACGGAGTTTGTTTTTCAGCAGATTTAACAGAAGATACTTCTGCCTGGCCTGTTATCATTACAGGTCCTAAAAGACAGCTTGCCTCCGGAGGAGATTATTATTTTGCCGTTCCTAACGGTGATATGATGCTTACAGGATGTTTCGGTCTGGTGGAAGGAGCAAGAAAGATCTGAGAATGTAAGATGTTCTGTATAAACTTATTATGGAATAAAGCTGTAATAGAAGTTTACACGGAATTTATGACTTAGTCAGAAATTTTATAATTATGTTGAATCCAGGACAAATACTTGATGTAAGGTATGAAGTTTTACATAAAATAGAAGAAGATAGCCATGGCTCTGTATATCTCGGTACCCATGTAACCTTAAACAAGCAGATTGCCATAAAAGAAATAATGGGACATACTCTGGATCCTGATGCAAGACGTAACATAACCCCTGTTTTTATAGAAAAAACCAGAACCTTCGCAAAACTTGACCATGTCAGTCTGCCAAAGATAATGGATTTTTTCCCTTCCGGTAATCATTTTTATATAATTATGGACTATATAAAAGGTGAACATGTGGATAATTTCATGAAATTAAGACATTCTGCTCCTCTTGAAGAAAAAGAAGCTATAAAATATATAATAGATATATGTAAGGTCATGTGGTTTTTACATAATCAAAAGCCTGTTCCTCTATTTATGGGTAATTTAAATCCTGCCAGTGTAATAATAGGTTATGACGGAAAGGTTTCTCTGGTCAGTTTCGGTATAAATAGATATATAAATCAAACAAATTATACCAGAGCCGGTTTTGCAGCACCTGAAGCATACAGGAATAAAAGTACGCCTTTATCTGATATATTCAGTCTTGGAAATATTCTTTATTATATGATTACAGGTTTAAACCCGGGTATTTCCCGTCATACAAATTACGATCTTCCATCTGTAAGGACTATAAACCCCGATATTTCTGTAACTTTAGAGCAAATAGTAAAGAAAGCTATAGATATAGAACCTTTTGCCAGATTTGATAGTATGAAAGATATGAAACAGGCTCTTCAGAAGTGTCTTGAATGTCCTGAATTTTATGTTAAAGAAAAGAAAAGAGACAAAAAAAATCAGGAAGACAGAGTGTTTGAATCGTCTCCGCTGATGATGCCGGGCCGTTTTAAGAGAGAAGTAGAACATGTTATGGATGGTTTTAAAGATACAAAAATACTGGACAGTGATATTACGCAGGAACTTCCGAGAACTGATGACGAGCCTGTTTATGAAATAAGTTCCAGTAATCTGGATCAGGATCCTATGGAGAAAATATCCAGAGAAAGACAGAAAAAAACAGAAAAATTAAAAGAAAAACAGAGACGTGCCTATGAAGCAGTGGAGCAAACATATAAAGCAAAAGAATATGAACAGAGAAAAGAATTTGCAAAATTTATCGTTCCTGTAACCATTATAGTTGTGTTAATTATCTGTATAATTATTTACGTGATAAGTCATTCTTAGTACCGCCCCAGATAAGTTCATACCCATTTCTAAAACCTGTCCCTGACCGGACTCTTCCGGAAAAGATATGATCCTGTTGCGTGGCAAACTGGTCTCTTATCGGTGGGCTGGGATTTTTCCGACACGCTCTTAGTTTTTTTAAATTACCATCTTTTCCCCACATTCGAAAATAATGGTTACTATTGTCCAGTCTGGAAAATCATGAGGTAAGATTCTCCAGGAACATCCACTCCTGACTACATAAAAAATTCCATTTAATAGTTCTCTTTTACTGTGCTCCCGCGGACGACCTCGTTTATCGGCACGAATCCGTATCTGGAAAATATATTTTTATTTCTTCCCATTCTTTATCTGTTAAATCACTTGAATAATTCTTTCTTCCCATTTTAAAATTCCTCATTTTTCTTCCTGGCTTTATCTTATTTAAGAATTATTTACTAATTATTCAATTTATCCTCTTTATTTTTAAATTATTTTCCGACACGCTCTTAGTGATAATAGAGAATAACTCCCTGTTCTCCTACAGCCCATCCTGTATCAGGTGCAAGAAAATAAAGATCGTGAAGATTTATTATAGTAGGGCCTTTTTCAATTTCCCAGCTATGTCCGTTGTAGTGTAAAAGTGTTCCCTTTTCACCTGCAATCCACCCGTTATCATCTGAAATCATACAGATTGCATTTAAGTTTTCCGTTACAGGACTGATATAACTCACCCAGGCTCTGCCATTGAAATGAATGATTGTACCTCCTGCCCCACATGCCCATCCGTTATTTTCAGAGGCAAAATCCATAGAGTTTAATATGGAAGACGTAGGACTCGTAAGAGTTACCCACTGTTTCCTGTGATATTCTAATATAGTTCCATTCTGTCCCATAGCCCATCCTCTGGCAGGGGATATGAAATGGACTGCATTTAATGTATCGAAAACCGGTAAGGAGTTGTCTTTTTTCCATGATATATCATGGACTGTCCAGTCATAGTAATGGACAATTCTTCCTGCACTCCCTACTGCCCATCCGTCTTTAGGAGAGAGGAAAAATACATCATTTAAATCATCCCCTGTAAGGCCATCTGCAAATATTTCCCATTTCTTTTTGTTAAAATGAAGTATGGTGCCTGACCCACCTACAGCCCATCCTTCCCCGGAAGGTAAAAAACATATATCACTTATCCAGTTGCTGTTAATATCTTTATCAACACCTTCCCATAGTGTTCCGTTGAAATGAAAAAACCTTCCTTCCCCTGTTTTTTCCATGAGCCATCCGTCCTTCGGAGAACGAAAGGCAACAGCTTTAAGAAAGGTATCTGTAGGTGAAGGAAATACATTCCAGCTTGGTATTACTGTAAAAGGACAGGTGCCATTTCTGTCGGGAGTAATAACCTTCAGTTTACCGCTTGAAGAACCGAGGGATATAACGGCAATTATCTGATTATTATTCCAGGATATAATTGTAGATTCCGTATCTCCTATCAGTACACTTCCCTGTTCATCGCCGAATCCTGAACCTGTAATTACAATACTATCTCCTACTTTGCCTTTAGAAGGAGTTACTTTTTTTATCTCCAGGCCAGGTTTGATTTCCTGGGAAAATATTCCTGTTGCCATAAGACACAGTATTATTATAGGAAAGAATCTTTTCCAGACCACAGATCTTCACCTCTCTCAATATATTTTGCTGGAAATTGCACTTACTTTTGTAAATCTATTAATTAGTGAGTAGTGAATATTGAAAAGCAAGTAAAATGCAAATTTTTTTCATTTTTCACTTTCCATTTTATATAAAATGACCTGTCATTTAAATACAATCTATATTTTTTCACATATTATAGTCTTAATGGGCAATACGTTATGTGCAGGGATTAAACCCGTCACGGGTTACGACATTTATGGCTGACATTTTGCTCCAATGTCGACGCCGAATTTGCTGGTAAGCTGTTTGGCTTCCCCGCCATTTGCTTCCATTATATATATATCCATACTTTCTTTACGATTGGAAGAAAAGAATATATTTTTACTGTCATTTGACCATGAAGGTAAGATGTCACTGGAAGAACTGTTCGTTAATCTTACCGAACCGCTTCCATCAGAATTCATTACATAAATAGAAGATTTATTCCCTTTCTCATAGACACAATAGGCAATTTTTTTACCATCAGGAGACCAGACGGGGTTTCTTTCATTGACATCATCTTTTGTCAGATCCTCTATGTCCCCTCCTGATTTATTCATAATACATATATCATAATTACCATTATGGTTTGATTCAAATGCAATTTTTGTGCCATCAGGTGACCAGTCTGGATGTCTGTTGTCATAACTATCTGCAAGAAGCTGTTGTTCTGCACCGGTTTCCAGGTTTTTTACAAATATTCCATAATTTTCATCGGAAGCATTTTTAGACATAAATACAATTTCTTTATCATCCGGCGACCAGCAGGGAGAACAATCGTCATAATTATTTTCTGTCAGCCTTTTAACATCTCCTTTATCCATATCTCTGATATAAAGTTCAAAGGTACGAACATCCTTATCGGAATTATCTTTTGTGGATTCAAAGGCTATATGTTTACCATCTCCGGACCATGCAGGCCCTCTTGTGTAGGTATTATAATATGTAAGCTGCTGCTGGTTACTTCCATCTATATTCATGACATAGATTTCCATATGACCGGTTCTGTCGGAATAGAATAAGATTTTTTTGTGACTGTCTATTTTGACCGGTTCCTGCGGTTCATTTGCCAAAGGGGAAGAAGAGAGTCTTGGTGTCGGAATTTTGCCATGATTTGATCCATTATTATTACAGCCTGTTAAAAAACATATACATAAAAATATTACTATGAATTTTTTCAATTTTTATCTCCTCTCTTGAAGAACCAGATTATAGTCAGTTTTATAGCAATCTATAATTACTGAGATAAGCATAAATAATATATATGCTTTCGTGACGCGTAACGTATAACGGGAGGAAAACATTTATTACACATGTATTCAAATCTTGCAGGCTTTATCTGAAAGCCGATTGATAATTCTGGATAATTTTTATGTTTCCAGATTACTTTCTTCAAGATCTTTGATTAAATATTTTATTATACCGAGAATTGTTATTTCTCTGTGCCGTTCTTCGTAGAAATTAAAAATAGCCTCTTTCCTGTTTAACCCTGCCATCAATTTTCCTTCCAGACCTGAAAATATGTGTTTAACAAGATATGCCTTTTCTTTAGAATCGTAAAAAAGGCATAACTGCCCTTCTTTTTCCATTGTATCTTTTTTCTTTAACAGAAGTTTATCTCCTGAGGATATTAAAGGTTCCATCCCTGTTTGTTCCACTATAATTACCGCTTCCGTATCAATAAAAAAATCTCCAGGAAGATAAATATAACCTTCTATTCTTCCGTCATGGAAAAAATCCTTTTCTACTTTTGAAGAAAGGGAATATACAGGTAATCTTTTCAGGTTTCTCACCAGTTCCGATGCAGAACTGACATTGACGCTTTTATAGATTTTTTCTAACTGTTCCTGAAGTTTGTTAAAACGGTTATCCAGATAATCAGCCTGATTTAAATCGGGACATATACCTTCTTCTTCCTGAAAATATTCCAGTGTTTTTCCCAGGGCATGACACAGGGCATGGAGTGTTCCTTTCCCAGGATGCTGCTTGCCTTCTTCTATGTCTTTTAATAATTCTTCCGGATAGCACATTGACATGGAAAGATCACTTATAGTATAGCCTTTTTCAAGACGGGCTCTTTTTATTTTATTTCCGAGATTATGTATAACCGGTTTTTTTTCTTCATTTTTTTCGCTTACCGGTTGTGTAATTTTAAGATATTGCTGTACCTGCTGCTTGAAATCAGATGGTAATTTTCCTGCTTTTTCCAGCATTTCAAATTCATTTATTCCAAGAGATCTGGAAAGTTTTCTCAGCGTTTCTTCAGGAGGAATTCCTCTTTTACCTGAAAGTATCTGTGACAGGTAAGAATTAGAAATTCCAGATTTTACTTCTACCTGTGTAAGGGTAAGCTGATTTTTATCGATAAGTTCGCGTAAATATCTTCTGAACTCTTCTTCCGGGCTTATTTGTGCCTTCCCGGCACTTTCAAGCATTTCTGCTTCTGATACACCGAGAGTTTTTGAAAGTTTAATCAAGGTTATTTCATTTGGTATGTCTCTTTTCCCGGCAAGTACCTGAGACATATAAGTACTTGGTATACCACTTCTCATTTCAATTTGAGATAAGGTCATCTGGCGACGTGCTATTAAATCTCTCAGATATGTTCTGAAATCCATAATTGTTGCCCTGATAAGATTGTTTTTAGTCCTGATTGGGAGACTTTCGGGCCTTTTTCACCCCCCTGTTTTATTTTAAAGATATTTTTTATTGACTGTAGCAAGAAATTTTTATACCGGATAATTCTTCAATATTAAAAGATTTTTCCCTGCTATTTGCAATGATAAAAATTTTTTTAAAAATTTTTACAAAACCCCTTTACATTTGCAAGAATATATGTTAATATGTTTACAATAACAAGAGCATCTTCACAAAGTCCGCGAGAAAACCCCTTACTATAAGGGTTTTTTCTATAATTAAGGAAAATTTAAAAGTTTAAATAAAAGGCTTGTCGATGTCTAGTAAAAAAAGAGCTAGCCCCCGCAAAACGACAACCTAGCTCTCCTGCTGGTTTCAACTAGGCAAGTCGAAAAGCCTTTTTCTTGTGAAAAATTGGCAAATTTATATATACTATACTTGCATTAGTAAAATGTCTGTGAGAGAAGGTTGAAAAGTCTGTGTTTACAGGGAAGTGCTGTAACATATTCAATAACCCAGGAGGTAACCGGCTATGGCAGCTATAAAAGAAAAATTAAAGGTAAAAGACATATTTGATCAACAAAATGATATTTCTTCGGTAAGTCAGGTAATACTGGTAGATTTAGAAAAAGTAGAAAGAGTATTGAATAGTTTAAACAAAGATTCCTTTAGCAGAGATATTTATCCTCAATTTATAGCCGGAGAGGATAGAGTTCTTCAACCCGGTGTTGTAAAAGAAAGTCATCTTAAAAAACTTATCTCGATTTTTGGAGAGAAGAAATTTTCTTTATCAAAAAATGCCCTTCACAGGGCATTTTATTATTTATTCGAACATAATACCAGCAATAATGGTAAAAGAGTTAAAGACAAACTTCTGAAACTCATTTCCTTCGGCCTGTCGAATCACTGTTCCCTGGGAAATTTTTCTATTGATTCAATACATCATAAAAACAGTTTTTTTGGCTGGCTTACCAGAGAAGAAATAGAAGATAATTTTATGAAAATTCTGGAATCACTTGCCGATTTACATGAAATATTTAGTCTTGAGAAAAAAGGTGATACACCTCCGGCATTGACTTTAAGTATGTTAGATTATATGTATGATGAAAAGCGTGACTGTAATGTAATGGAAATAGCCGGTCAATTCGAAGAAATGATAAAAGTTTTGTTTTATTCTTTCAGAAGAGCTAATGAGTATAAACTTGATCTGGTATTTATGGAAGAAGATATCTGGTAATAAAGGTCTGATAGATTACTTGCTCGAGCAAGATTTGAAAATCACTCCATATTGATTTTTATGGTTTATGTAGGAAACTCTATGTTTTTCTATGCAAATTCATAGTAAAAAATTCTACCATCTTCTTTGGAGATGGGCTTTGAAAATTCTTCTTTACTTTGATTGTGAATGTAAGGGGCACAACAAAGTAGGAGGATTTTTTTTTTTATTCAAGAAATATTTTCCTTGTAATATGGTCAACCTTGTAATAGAATGGTTAATAATAGAATGAATAAAGAAGAAGAATTAAATCTCGTCAGAAAAATTAAAGAAGGTAATGATGAAGCCTGGAAACAATTTGTTTCAAATTATACCAATCTGATATTCAGTGCTATTCGTCAATGGTGCCAGCCCTATTGTCGTAAATTTTATCAGGGTTGTCCCTGGAATATGTCTTCCTCTTCTTTTCAGGGAGATACATGTAATGAAGTAATGGATATGTATCTTTTTTCTCTTGAAGCTATAAGTAAAAGAATCGTAAAATTTCGTGGAGAAAGTCGTCTTTCTACATTTACTATAGCCAGTATGAAATATATTAAACTGGATTATTTCAGAGGAAAATACGGACGATTACAGATTCCTCTTGCCATAAAGAAAGGTTCAAAAATAAGTCAGGAAGTTTATAAACTTCTGTGCAGAGGTAAAGAAAAGGAAGATATATCAGGTCAGTTAAATATTTCTCCTGAAGAAGTGAAAGAAATTGAAAAAGGAATAAGAGAAAATTTAAGAAAAAAAGGACAGGAATGGGAACATTTAGACGGATGGATTGCTCTTAAAAGTGAACCTCAACCTATTATTATTGAAGGTGACGATGACGTAGTAGATTTTACACCTCCCTGTGAAGATATAAGTCCTGAAGAAAGAGAAATAGCACAGTGCCTCAGAGAAGGTCTGAAAAAGCTTCCTCTTCTTCAGAAAAGACTTCTATATCTTCGTTTTCAGAAAAGGCTTTCTGTAGGAGACATTGCCTTAAAATATCTCAGAGTTTTAAATATGACCAGTGAAAAACAGATTTATAAAGAAATAGATGAGGCACTTACAGATATAACTAAATTCATTAAAATTTATTATGAATTAAAAGAAGATGTGACACAGGAAATGAAGAAATATGTAAAAGAATTACTGGAAAAATTGATGTTAACCGTTGAAGAAAAGGATGATTTATCCGCCTAATATGTTATGGACACAGGGTAATCGATGTCACAGTTGCCTGAGGGGTGATATGTATGAATACAGAAAAAATATTTTCTGCCGTATTTACAGAATTATCAGAAACACATAAAGAAGATTGTCCTGATATTGAGACAATATGTGCATATATTGATAATTCTCTCACACTGAATGAAAGGAAAGGTGTTGAAAAGCATTTATTTGATTGTTCTTTTTGTTTTAAGTCTTATATTGATTTAAATGAAGAAATGGAACATGTTAAAGACTTTGCGGCTTTATCTCCGTCTTTTATGGAATATAAACCTGTAAAGAAAGGATTTTTTTACAGATTAAATTCTTTATTTTTTCCTCTATGGAGATCTTACTGGTTATCATGGTTCAGCAGTTTTGCCCTTGGTTCTGCAATAACTGTGATGATTTTTATATTCTGCATAAACAGTCAGGGAACTGTATTTTTCACTCAGAACCATACGGGACATGGAGGTTATTCTTCTGTTAATTATGTTCTTACAGATGTTTCAGATGAATTTACAGCAATTAAACATTATAAAAATGGAGAGAATTTTTTTAAACATTCCATGATTAATAAAGCTAAAGAAGAGTTTCTTCAGTCTGTGAAATTTAATCCTGATCAGGCTGAATCTCACTGGTATCTCGGAATTATTTACGAACAGCAGGGAAATTATAAAGAGGCAATCAATCACTGGAAACGTTATATATCTATAAGTCCGAAAGTCGGCTCTTATGAGGAAGCAAAAAAAAATTTAGAGAGAACGAAAAATTTTGACAAATAAATTTTTCCTTTAAGGGGTTTTAGCTATGGTAAAAAAGATAATATCTTTCACCTTATGTATTATTATTCTATGCTCGGGTACCATATATGCAAGAGATGTAACCGACATAATGTGGCCTGGAACTAATATATCTTCAGATGAGGTTAAGCAAGAAAATGAAGGAATTTTTTCCTCTAAAGTCGATAAATCTGTAGAACCTTCAACAGAGGCTCTTAAAAGTATGGTACCTTCAGCACCTTCTTATATATCGCCATCTCCCCTTGAAACTTATAGATATGGTCTCTCTGCTGACGCTCTTACAGGAGGATATGGTGCAACAGTAAATATGGAAAGATACATAGCTGAATTGAAATTTGATGTGAAAGATGAAGAGCTTGTTCTGCTCAGAGAGCTTGGTTGCGAAATTGAAGTCTATGTATTTAACATGATACAGTTGCTTATTCCTTTAGATAAAGTCGAGATGGTGAGACATTTGAATTTTATTAAATTTTTACGGTCTCCTTTTTCCGACATAGAAGAACATGCGAAAATATTCAAGCAATTTGCTTCTGCCGGGGAACAAGAATTTTCTTCACTTCAGCTAAATGAAGCCCATAAAAAAGGTTATATGGGGCAGGGTGTAAAGGTTGCTATAGTTGATACTGCTTTTGAACCATCCAATCCGGTTTTTCGTGAAAATGTTTACTATACGTTATCATTCAGGAGTAATGATAAAAATATAATGACAGGAGACATAGATCATGGCAATGCAGTTACCGAGATAGTAGCCCGTATAGCGCCGAAAACCAAAATAATTCTGGTTAATTTTCAAACAGATGTAGAATATATTAAAGCTTTAAAAGAACTGATAAATATGACAGGCAGTAAAAAACCTGATGTAATAGTTACTGCGGTAAATATCATTCTCCCCGATGATTATTATGATGGAAGCGGTATAAGAGCGGGTCTTGCCAGGCTTGCCAGGGATAAAGGTATAACAATAGTTACATCTGCAGGTAATAACGCACAGACTCATTATATGGGAACTTTTAATGATACAAATGGTAATTTGTTGAATAATTTTACCTCCAGAGATGATACACTGGAAGTAGACCTTAAGAGAGGTGACAGAATAAGGGTTGTTATGTCATGGAAAGATAACTGGAAGAATCCTTCATCGGATCTGGATCTGGGTGTTTTTAATGATAGCCTTCAGCCTCTGGCTGTATCAACAATCAGACAGAAGGCTCTTAAAGCACCTCCCTATGAAATAGTGGATATTACAGCTTCTTACAGCGGAGCTTACCATATAGCTGTAAAAAAGATAAGAGCCTTTGACGGTCTTCCTTTTATGATTTATATCTATAGTATGACAGCAAGTAATATGGAGTATTTTAATCCGGAAACAAGTCTTGACCCCGGACTCCCTCCGGCATCTGATACCATTACAGTAGGATCTGTTCAGAGCACCTATCCCTGTAAACTGGAACCATGGAGCAGCCAGGGAAGAACAACAGATAATCGTATGAAACCCGATCTGGTAGCTCTTGGAGGAATTTATTGTCATTCCATTCATTCCGTATTTTCCGGCACCTCTTCTTCTGCCCCGCAGGTAGCAGGAGCAATAGCTCTGTTATTAAGTAAAAATCATAGTCTTTCTCCTGGTAAGTTAAAAGAGATTCTGAAAAAAACGGCCCATGATCTCGGCCCCCCCGGAGAAGATCCTGTCTTTGGTGCAGGACTCCTGAACATATATAAAGCTATGCTTGTCCTTTAGAATGTTTCTGGTTTCTGCGAAATCTTCATTGCAGTAATGTGGGTTTTTTATGTGAAACTTATTCGTAGAAATTTTCCATTTGTAAAAAAATATGCTATAATCTTACTTTAAAGGGCTTCTGGATGGTGGGTGTCGGGTTAAGAATATTAAAAACCCGGAACCCAACACCTGAAACGCTGAACTCGATTATAATTTAAAGTTTATTTTTCTATTAGAAAAGGATAGATGAAATGTTTTACAACAGACAGAGAAATGACGGTATATTATTATATTATAAACCGGGCTGTTTTATTTCCAGGAGGGCAAGGGATTTTCTTATTAAAAAGGGCCTTACGTTTAAGGAACGTAATTTAGAAAAACATCCTCTTAAAGAAGATGAATTAAGGAAGCTTATGCTGGGTCATTCGGCAGAAGAGTTTATATCGAAAACATGCAAGAAATATAAAGAACTTAATCTGGAACATGAATATCTCACTGGAGAAGAAATGTTGAAGCTTATAGCTAAAGAACCTTCCCTGTTAAAAAGACCTATTATATTAAAAGGAGATGAGATTATAATAGGTTATTGCAGAAAGAGAGTTGAACCATACCTGACAGGTTAAGAAATTATGTAAGTGGCTGACTGTCACTTAGGAGTTGCCAGTAAATAAATATATACAGTTTATGTCGTGACGCGTCACACGTTACGTGTTACGCAAGGATACTGATTGTTCTAATAATTTTTCGGAGTTATTTTTCTTATAGTCTTTAGTATCGTAACAGGTAAAAGGGGTGTCCATAGAAAGCTTCTGTCTGGCAGGCTCTGGAGAAAGAAAAATTAGTTTTTTATATAGAATTAAAAATTAAATAAGGGTTAATTTATTGTCTGGAAAATAACTTATATAAGGCAAATGATTTTTCTTCGTAATAGCCTGTCACGCAGAAGGCTTATAAAATGCTTACGAATTTATCTGGAGCGGTAATGAGCTATTAGCAATTAGACTGAAGAAGATAAACTAAAAACTAATAGCTCTTTGAGCATTACATAATTTAATTCAACTATTTAAGAAATTACATTTTTTTTAAAAGTGTAAAACTATAGATTTTATTAAATGTGACATTGTCAAGGTAATATAAAGCTTTAGATAAAAATTATGTAGAGCTAGTTTATCTAAATAATTTAAAAAAATGGATGTTATTATGTCCTTATGAGATGTTCAGAGTGTAATACAAAAATTTTTCTTGAAGACTCTAAATGTCCTTCCTGTGGTGTGAAAATTAAATGTAAAATTTATAGAAATAGTCCGAAATTTATCATTTCCATAATAGTGCCTATTATTATTATTCCATCAATAGGAATATGGTTTATAATGGGATTAAATATTTTTTACTGGATTATAGTTTTATTAATAGTATGTTTAACCACAGTATGGGGTATTCTGTCTTATTTAATAAAATTTGCCCTTGATGATAAAGGTATAACCTGTTATCAGCCCTTTAAAAAACCTGTCACTATTAACTGGGAAGAAGTAGATGAATTTATTGTATATAAAGAAAATGAAAGAAAGAGTATATTCCCGGGAAAGATTTACACAATTAAATCGAAAGAAACAGATAAGTTTATAGCTTTTTCTGAAATGAAACATTCTATGGAAGGTTATTCCCGTTTTATGGCTACTATAGTGGCAAGAACAAAAAAATACCCTCACAGTCCCGCGCAATGAGTGACAGGTAAAAACGTTATGTATGTGGTTTTACATCTACCTTTACCAGACCGTGATGGACTGCTATCATACCTGCCTGAAATCTATCGCTTACATTTAATTTATCCATAATTCTGCTTATGTGGGTTTTTACTGTTTTAATGCTTATAAGAAGTTTTTGTGATATCTGATCATTGCTCATGCCTGTTCCGAGTAATTTTAAAATTTCTATTTCTCTTTTTGTTAAAGATGCAAGTTCTTCAGATTTACTGAGAACTTTATTTTCTTCTGCTTTTTCAGAAAGCCTTGTAAATTCTTCAAGTAATTTTGTAGCAATTTTGGGTTCTATCGGTGAATCGCCCTGATAAGCCAGCCTGATAGCTTTTGTAATTTCATCAGGGTCTACGTTTTTCAACAGATATCCGGCAGCACCGACTTTAAATGAATCTACAACATAATGATCATCATCATAGGCAGAAAGCATAATAATTTTTATATCAGGTTTTAATTTCAAAATTTCTTTTGTCAGTTTTATACCGTTTTCTTTTGCAAGCTTTATATCCATTAAAATAACATCAATAGATTTGCTGAGAACCAGTTTGATGGTATGACTGGCATCCTGAGCTTCTCCTACTACATCCATATCTTCCTGACGGGATATAACACTTTTCAGGAGTTTGCAAAATAGAACCTGATCGTCAACTATAAGTATTTTTATCTTGTTCATAATTGTGAGACGTGAGATGTGAGTGATGTTTCCTTTCACCTCCTCACTTCTCACTTTTCACTCCTCATTGCAGGGAATATATTTTTCCATCTACAGAACCTACATATAAAAATCCGTCTACTATGGAAGGAGACGAGTCTACTTCACTTCCTGTTTTGTATTCCCATTGTTTTTTCCCTGTTTCCGTATTTAATGCATAAATTGTTCCATCATCTGAACCTACATAAACTATTCCTCCTGCTACGGCAGGGGATGAATCTATGGCATTTTCCGTTTCATAAGTCCATTTCAATGCACCTGTCTGAGCATCAAGAGAATATAGGCATGTATCAAAGGAGCCTATATATACTGCTCCGTCAGCTACAGCAGGTGAGGATTGTACAAAAGATTGAGCTTTGAAAGCCCATTTTTGATACCCCATGTCTACATCCAGCGCATAAACTTTATTGTCTGACGAACCTATATATAAAAGTTTTCCGCTTATTGCAGGAGAAGATACTATATAATCACCTGTTACAAAGGACCAGATGAGCTTTCCCGTACTGGTATCGAGAGCATATATTTTTCCGTCATTTGAAGCAATATAAATCAGTTCACCCCATATAGCAGGTGATGATACAACTGCATCTCCTGTCTGAAATTTCCATTTCAACTGGGCATTTTTTATATTTATGGCATAAAATAAGCTGTCATTAGAACCTATGAAGGCAGTATCTTCGAATATTACTGGCGAAGATTCAACCCATCCTCTGGTTTTAAAAGACCATTTTTTCTGACCGTTATTGCTGTCTATGGCATAAAGATTATAATCCTGAGAACCTATATAAACTGTATCTTCAATGATTGTCGGAGAAGAATTTATTTTACCTTCTGTACAAAAAGCCCATTTAAGACTTCCGTCTTTTACATCTAAAGCATATAATTTTTTATCCTGTGAGCCTATATAAACAGTATTGTTTACTACTGAAGGAGAAGATGTAACAGGGCCATTGGTTTGAAAGACCCATTTTTCAACACCTGATTCAATAGGCCTGCTCTGTATGGCTCCTGTACGCTGTATATTAGCTCTGTGTGTATACCATTGGTTCACGAAATATCAGGCAAAAGAAAGATTATAAATTACCTTTTGCCCCTGCTCCTTTCTATACTTTTCTAACGGTTTTGACCGTCTGATTATAACAAAGAATGAGAATCTGTTCTTTCCTTATCATATAAATTTTTTTTATGTTCTTTTATTATACTTTACTTTTTTTATCTTATCAATCTCTCATTATATAATTTGTAATTGAAGATTGCCTTTAAAAATGATATATAATCCATTATATATAAAATTATCAGTCATTTTTAAACGCAATCATAATTGATTTAAGGTTATAAATTATGCTATAATTTAACAGATTATTTTTAAGCTTTCAGCAGTTAGCTACTGGCTATCAGTTAAAGCTTGCATATCTGACCTGAGCATAAGCATTTTAAAATGGTTTCCTCCCGTCACGCTTTATGCGTCACGAGAGCATATATTTATTATTTATGCTTACCTCAGTAATTCTGTAAATTACTTCATACTATTAAATAATTCTGGAAGGATTTCTATGGATTTCATTGGTTTTATTCGTCATCTGGAAGATTTTTTAAAAAATCGTGTACAAAAAGAATTTCTGGAATATAAATTGTTTTCCCTGAGGAAGGAAGCTCTCGTCAGAAAAAAAGAGCCTGGAAAAGGATTGAGTTATTCTCATGGTATACTGTTAGTTCTGGAAGCATTAAACGAAATAGAAATAAATTTACGTGAAAAGGTTTCAGATAATGAAAAATTCATATTGTCCCTTGAAAAACTGAATAAAGCAAGAAAATTCATAGAAAAAGGTTCTGAACAATTACCGAAACAGCGAAAATCTTTGCTTGAAGATAAGGTTATCAGACCTAATACTGCAACTCAAAAAGTACTCTTACCGGATATTCTTTCATCTTCAGAGAAGGACGTTACATCAGATGATACTATGGAAAGGTTACAGAATGAAATAAAAGAAATGAAACTTGCTTCTGATAATAAACTGGCCAGATTGAAAAATCAGCTTAACAGTTTATTAAAGCCTGATACTCAGGCAGCAGAAACCTCTTATGCAGAACCTGATAGGTTTTTATTCTCTTCTTCGGAAATAATATCAAAAAATCAGGGAAATAAATCTGAGAAAAGGTCAGACAGTATTCTGGAACATGGACTCTCGAAATATAGTACAGCAGAACTTCCTGATAAATATAGTCCTGTATCGGATCCATTATGCATTCACCTTACAGAGGAAAATAAATTTAATATGGATAGCCTGATTCCGGAGAGAAAAGAAAAATTTGCCTCATACTCTGATGATAATAAGGTTGATAAAATGAGAGATATGATGCAGATCGTAAATAAATCTATGATTATGATACATTCTTCGGAAAAGAAAACAAAGGAGCTTTCTGAATTTGATCTTCCTGACAGGCAGTTTAAGAATGAAAGAACAAAAAAAGGAATCCACAGAAATACAGGAGAACTGTCTGAAGATAAGTCTTTATTGCAAAAAGATTTATTTTTTTCAAAAGAATTTACTACTGCAAAATCTGAATTGCCTGATGTAAAAAGGCAATCTTTTTCAGGCAATACACCTATTCTTATGACAGGAGAAACAGATTTCAAAACCTCTCATAATTTTAAAAGCAGATTACCTTATGACAGAGCCTATCACAGTCATTATGAAAAACAGGAAGTTGGGAAAAAATATTCTGAAGATATTCCTCTGGCTTCTCCCCTTTATACTCTGTTGACAGGATATAATGATTTGAAGGCTTATAAAATTGACTTTAAATTATGGTTAAAAAAACAGGACGAAGCTCATGATGAACTCAATTATTTATTGAATAGATTGAATTTACTGGATGATGAAAGGCTGATTGAACAATTAAATGAACTTGTCAATCTGGCTATAACCCTTGTTCAGGAATTGAAACTTACCTGTCGTGATATAGAAAAAGATAAGAATAGAAAAAGAATATATGAGCCTCTTGACGGTATTTGCAGGCAGGGAGAAGAAGATCCGGAAGTAAAAGAACTTGCATGGGAACTTCAGGACATTAATCTGGAAATATATAATATTACAAAGGACATAGAACTTTATGAAGAATCGAAATCTCTTTCAGTAACGTCCATAGAAGAGATATTCAAGAATATCCCTGAAACTGCCTGTAGAACTCCTGTGTATGTAAAACTTGAACAGATATGCCTGGGTTTTTTAAGAAAGGAGGTAAGAAAGGAAGATTTTATAAAAATTCTGGAAGAAACGGGCCAGTTGATAACTGATTCTATGGAAAAATACCAGTTACTTCAGGTTACCAGTAATGAAATTACTATCGAAGTTCATAGAGGAAATCAGTTAATAAACGAAGCTTTTAGTTTATGGCATAAAGGGATTTCTTCCATTAAAAAATTTCTTTCCTCTCAAAATGAAGACGATATACACAGCGGATTGAAGTTTGTTTATGAAGGAACTAAAAAGCTGGTTTTTCTTCACTATTTTTCAGAACATATAGAAAAACAGTTGCAGGTTCAGAATTTTCAGGTCGGTTTTTCCGGTACAAGAAAAAAAGCTTAGATTGTTTATTTTATAACTGAAAGGAACTTTTTATGAAACCAATTAATGTTTATTTCCCTCCAAAAAGTTTAAGAATAGCCATTGGAGAAGATGATGCTGAAAACCTGGTAAATTATATATTTCATGCCCTTGACCATCTTGATACTAACCAGGTTTTACGATTAAGACTTGTAGATGTTGATATCATTACCTATTCATGCCTTCAGAATGTTATAAGAAGGTTGACTTATGAAATGGCTGCCGGCGGAAAATATCATAATAAATTTATGGTTATTTATGATTTACCTTATGATATATATTACAGGAAAGATATGTTAAATACCATTAATTCCGTAATAGATAATCTTGGTATCCCGATTTTACTTGTCGGCAATGCTATATCAGAGCCTGAACTGGAATATAAGGTGCTCGGACAGATTTTTTATTCCAATCCTACATTGGTACAGGTCTTTAATCTTGTAAGAAAAGAAGAAAAAGAAGGTAATAAATTTCTGACTCCAGATAAGATTGCCAGAAAACTTAATCTCCCGAAGAATTTAGTTTACCGTAACCTCAGAAGACTCCATTCTTTTGGTCTTCTTATAAGGGAGTATATCACTTCCGGGAAATCCAAAGGAGAACACTGTTATCTTACCGTAGTTTCAAAAGCTCTTGAAGAATGAATTGTGAATAGTGAATAGAATTTTTTCTATTCTATTCACCATTCACTTTTTATATTTTTTATAAAGTGATACAATTTTTTTATAATCGATAAGATCTCCGTAACAGCTTGAAACATCTGCTTTGTATAATTTCAGAAGATCTGTGAACATGTTATTATTAATGATCTCTATTTTCTGATGTTCATTCATATGTCTGAATTCATGGGCAAGTAAATGGTATTCAATAAGAAAAGCGACTTTGCCGATAATATCCTGGCTGTAACCGAATTTTCTCAATATTTTTCTGGCAATAGAAGCACCTGCTCTGGAATGTCCCGGAAATCTCAGGTTCTTTCCATTTCTCGTCAATGTTTCCGGTTTTCCCGTATCATGGAGCAGTAATGACAGAGCCAGAGGCAGTGATGGTTTTCTGAGATATTTAAAACATTCAATCGTATGTTCATATACATTGCCTTCCGGGTGAAAATCCTTGTTCTGAGGAACTGATTTTGTATCTGACAGGACTGGAAATATTTCCTCCAGAATATTTAATTTATCCATGATGCTTATGGAAATATAAGGATTTTTAGTCACAATAATTTTATTGAATCCTGCAATAATTTCATCACTGTATTCATTTCTGAATTTAAAAGGTATTTTTTCTATTTTACATTTTATACCTTCTTCCAGAGTAAAATCATATTCTGACATAAGATAAAGAATGTCAAATATTTTATAAGGTTTATCGGTGTAGATTTCTTCAAAATCAGGAGTTAACTTGATTTTTTTCTCCCGAAAATCGTAATAGCAGTCCAGTGGATCCAGAAAAATTTCTTTTTTAATGTCGAAAAAGATGGTATTCAGTGTAAAAAGTTCTTTACGGCTTTCCTGTCTGAGTATGTCAAAATCTGTTCTGTCATAAGGCATGTCACATATTTTTAATCTTATAGAAAATTCTTTACATTTTATCTCTCCGTCATAATCAGTTTTGCCGGGAAATTCTATGGATTCAAATAACTGGCTCAGTTCTATGAGATTTGCTGTTGTAAGAATATAATAGAAATTTTCCGGTATTTTAAGCCTGAGATTCCTTGCTGTAGAACTGTAAAAATAAAATTTATAACCTCCCTCTGAAAGGTTATTACATATATCTAAAACATCTTTTTTCCAGAACAATGAGTAATTTTTCATAAGAACTTACCATTAGGGGTTGTAAAAAAACCTTATCATATTTGTAATCGTCACGTGTCACGCGATGACAATAACCATAGTTTGACAGAGTTATTTTCTTACAGTCCCTTAGTACCGAAACAAATAAGTTAGTATCCATCGTAAAACCCTGTCGCAGGATGGGCTCTTCCGAAAAATCTATAATCCTCGTGAAAGAAAATCTGTCTTTGCAGACATTTACTATTTTGCGTCTATTTAATTTACAACTGGCTATTAATACGGTATATATTTTTCTCCAGAGCC
>JBEHWP010000019.1:0-20068 GCA_040217665.1 Vulcanimicrobiota bacterium | reverse complement strand
CTTTCAAAGGCACCTCCGATAATAATATTTCCGCACAACTGGGGCAAACCTGCTTCATGACAGAGTCTGACAGCTTCTTCGATCTCTTCCAGTGTTGTTTTTTTATTATATTTATCTATAACAGATTTCGAGCCTGTTTCTATACCTATCTGCATTCTTACAAGCCCTGCAGAAACCATTTCTTTAATCATATGAGGCCATTTAACCAGTGTGGCAGGATGGCCCTCACAGAACCATACGAAATCCCTTTCGCGGCGCAAAAGCGACAGTTCCCTGCAGAAATCTTTCATACGTTTCTCATTGAGAGTAAAGGTATCATCAGCAAACCAGATATATCTGGCGTGAGGGTTATCTTTAAGGCAGTATTTTATTTCTTCGATAACACTCCCCACACTCCTCAGTCTGACATTTTTCTCAATACCGCTCTGATAACAGAAAGCACAGCTGAAGGGACAGCCTCTCCCTGTCATAATAGAAATATTATTCTTTTTACCGGTAAGAGAGCATGAACTTTTCGGAAAAGGAAGGGAATCTAAATTTTTAATTAATTCTCCCTGAGGATTTTTTATGAGGTTAGAATCTTCATCAAGATAAGTAATAGAAGGTATATCAGCTAATTTTTTATTGCCATAGAAAAAATACTCCAGAAGATACCATAAAGTATATTCACCTTCACCTCTGGCTATGATATCACATCGTGAAGCAGAAAGGAATTCTTTACCGAGAGCTACTGATTGAGGACCTCCGACTATGACAGGTATATTCCATCTTTCTTTTATACAGGAGCTAAAACTTTCTACAGCAGAAACATTTTCAAAGTCACAGTACAGGCCGACGGCACTTATTTTATCTATGTCTCTTTCCAGAATAGAAACAGCTTCTGTTAAAGTGCCTGAAAAAACTGCAGCCTTATAACCTTTTTCTTCGATAAAAGCGGCAAGACTGAATAAGCCCAGAGGCTCTATAAATTCAAAGGAATCTCTGAAAAGGAGTCTCTGTAAAAAAAACAGATATATATAAGTTTCAGATAATTTATCACACATATTATTTTACAAACACTACAGAGAGATCTATTTCCAGTTCATCATTAAATATACCTACTTTAATTTTATCATCTTCTGTATATGTTTCAGGGAAACTATACTTTCCCTCTTCATCAACTTTATAAACCTGCACGGTCTTATGAACAGGATCTACTATCCAGTATTCTCTAACACCGGATCTCTGGTATAGCTTAAGTTTATCTTTTATATCTCTCTTTGCTGTTGACGGCGACAGGATCTCCACAACAAGATCAGGAGCACCATAACATCCTCTATGTATTATTTTCTCTTTATCACATACAACAAATATATCAGGCTGTACTATATTTTTTGCAGTTTCAAGAGTGTCCCCATCTTCCGGTAATATTACATCAAAAGGGGGATGATAAATTTTACACTTTTTACCTCGAAGATAACTCCCAATTTCTACAACCAGTTGAACAGATACATCCTGATGCATATCACTTGCACCTGGCGCCATAGTATAAACCTGTCCGCTTATTATCTCATATCTCTTATCATCATGCCAGGTAGCATAATCAGAATATGTAAATTTTTTCTCTGATTTTTTTACTGTATCTGCCACAATTATCAACTCCTGTAACTATTATATCAGAATTGAAAAATAAAGAAAACTATAATAATTCATATATTCAGTAGGAAAATAAAAATATATGCAAAATAATATAATGTACAGGAACAGCTACATACTGTAATTACAATAAGGAACAGGATATGAAGGACAGGATGAATAAACGTCTAAAAGGCAGAATCATATTATTCTATATTCAGCGTCTGGGGACAGGAAATTCCTATGAACTTACGGAACCTTTCGGGCTGAGATCCCTTGCAGCTTTTATAGAAGATAAAGGTTATGAAGCAAAAATTTTTTCCGGATCTCTGCACAATGGTCTCGAACTTATTCAAAGAGAACATAATCTGAAAGCCATTGGATTTTACTGCGATTACGAAAATGTTTCAGCAGTAGAAAGTTTCAGCTCTTATATAAAGGGAATAAAAGATATAAAAATCTTTGTCGGAGGTCCTCAGGCTGTAGCACTGGGAGAAGATTTCCTGAAAAAGTCCGGGTGTGATGCTTTTGTCAGAGGGGACGGAGAATATCCGCTTTATGAACTGCTGGAATTTTTCCTCTATAATAAAGGCTCTATAGATAAAATAGCCGGAGTATCTTATTTAAACAATGATAAAATAGTTACAGTTCCGCCGGGAGAGCCCCTGGCAGATCTGGACAATATCCCTGTAAGAAGGCCTGATAGTAAGTCCACAGTAAGAGAAAACAAGAAAAATCTTATCATTCTAACAGGAAGAGGATGTCCTTACAGATGTGCTTTCTGTTATGAAGGAAATATCGCTAAAAAAGTCAGGTTAAGAAGCGTCACGAATGTAATAAATGAAATAGAAACAGCTCTGAACTATTATCCCGGCATAAAATACATATGGTTCGGCGACGATACGTTTACCCTTGATATAAAACGTATTGAAGCTTTCTCTGCCGGGCTGGCAGGGTTACGGAAAAACTACGATTTCGTGTGGTTCTGTGATGCCCATGTCAGTAATATTATAAAATATCCTGATATGGTTTCAATGATGTTAGAAGCAGGCCTTGTTCGTATGCAGATAGGTATAGAATCAGGGTCTCCTCCGGTGCTCAAACTTTACAGGAAAAACGCGACTGTAGAGCAGATAGAAGAGGTAGTGCATATAGTAATGAAAAAAAATCTGCCTCATCTTGCGGGCAATATAATAATAGGAGGAGCAGGAGAAACAGAAAAAACCTTTGAGGAAACAAAACAATTTTCAGAGAGGCTTATGAGAGCAGGCCCCGGCATGGTAGACCTTACATCAACCCTTTTTATGCCTTTTCCCTGTACTGCCATAACAGACAGACCTTCTGATTTCGGCATAAAAATAATAGATCCACATGGTATTACTTCTATGGGAGATCTGGCTGTCATAGAGACGGAAAGCCTCTCAAGAGAGAGAATTACTGCGATGAGAAAGGAATTTGTCTCTTTTATCAGGGAAAAAATGAAGGAAATCTTCAGAGAAAATGCCATTTCAGAGGAACGTATGGCCCGGGATTTCCATCTCATGGCACATTACGGAATTACAAGCAACTGGTATAAAAATGTTTATTCTTCAGACAATTTATTAAAAGACCGTTATAATATCTCACATAAAGATAAAAAAATCGTAAATCTATCATCACAAAATAAAGAAAATATAGATTGCCGGAATCCTGATGAAGAAAACCTGAAGCCTGAAGAAAGACATGAAAGAATAAAAACTCATTTTCTCCTCTATGAAGATCACGGGATAACATCTCAATGGTATGAAAAAACCTTGAAGGAAAATCCTGTATTATTTAACTATTATACTCTTATGCTCCGTAAAGCTTTATATCCTTCACAGGATATTCCTTACGAAGAATTACATAACTGGAGGCCTCAAAGGACTATCCATATATGGGGCATAATGGATTTCACCGGTGGTTATCCCTCCATAGGGACATATATATTTTCTCCCCTTGAATATGAATTATTGATTCATTCAACAGGGAAATTAAAATTGTATGAAGTAATGGAACAGATTTATACAAAGTTCCGTAACCGGTTTGAAGACTTTAATTCTTTCAAGGAAACTGCTGAAGAAATATTAAAAAATTTCGAAAGAAACTTCTGGCTCCTTTATGCCAGAATATAAGAGGTAAATTATGTCATATGATATTTTACTCCTGGATGTTCATAGAGATTACTTTGGCTCTGTGCCGGAAGATATCTCTATAGGGCTGAATATGCTTACAGTATTCCTCAGGGAAAAAGGCTACAGTGCAGAAATGTTCAGAGGATTTTCTGCAGAAGCTCTGAAGTGGATTAATGAGAAAATGGATAAAGAAGGAGCAAAAACCATAGGTTTCTACAGTGATTATGAAAACATATGGCTTCTTCCCGGTTTTTGCAGATATATAAAAGAAAAATGGAATATTCCGGTATTTATAGGAGGCCCTCAGGCTACTGGCATAGACGAAGAATTTATGGAGAAATCAGGCTGTGATGCAGTTGTACTGGGTGAAGGTGAATTTGCTCTTTTAGAACTCCTGGATTCTTATATAAATAAAAACAAAAAAGTTGAAGAAATCGACGGACTCTGCTGCAGAGACAGCCAGGGGAATATCTTATTTACACCTGACAGAAAGCCCATTGAAGACCTGGACAGCCTTCCCTGGCCTGATTTTCGCCTGGAAAAAGGCCATGAAAAATGGAATATTATTCCTGTCATGACAGGAAGAGGATGTCCTTACAGATGCGCTTTCTGTTATGAAGGAGGAAATACCAGAAAAGTTCGATTCAGAAAAGTCCGGCATGTTCTGGATGAAATAAAAGTTCATTTCCAGAGACATCCCGGTTGTAAATATATATTTTTTATCGATGATACTTTTACTCTTGATCCTGAAAGGATAAACGAATTTTGCAAAGGTTTATCGGAATTAAGAAAAGAAAAAGATTTTGTATGGTTCTGTGAAGGCCATGTACAGACCCTTTACAGATGGCCTGAAATGATGGAACAAATGGCACAGGCAGGACTTGTAAAACTCTTTATAGGTATAGAATCAGGGTCAAATAAAGTTCTCTCCCTTTACAGAAAACAAACCACTAAAGAAATGATAGAAACAGTAATCAGGGAAAGCGTAAAGGCAGGGATCAAACAGATTACCGGCAATATCATAGTGGGAGGCCCCGTAGAAAGTGATGAAACATTAAAGGAAGACACAAACCTGATTATGAACCTTATGGATATAGCTCCCGGCAGTTTTGATTCTCTCGGTTTCTTTCTCATGCCCTATCCCGGTACTGCTGTAAGTCTTACACCTGAAAAATTCGGCATAAAACTGGTAACAGAAAGAACAGCACAGGCCCTTGAAGATATACCTCTTACAGAAACAGAACAATTCTCATGGATAAAGCTCTTTAATATAAGAAATGAACTGAACAGGCAGATTGTAAAAAAGATGGATGACTTTTATATAAACGGGAAAATACCTGAAGATATAATTATTACAAACTATAAACTGGCTCGTAAATATGGAGTTTATTCCCGGTGGTTTATCAATATATTCAGGCATCATGCTGTTTACCATCGTTATTATAATTTAATATCCTGTGAAGCACTGAAAAGATCGAGTGACATACCGTCTGACAGGTTGTTTTCGTGGCATCCCCAGAGGGTCTTCGAACTATGGGGTCTTATTTCATATGACAGAGGGTATCCGCAAATCGGCTCATATATTCTCTCTCCTCTTGAATATGAACTATTATCGCTATCTTCAGGTAAACTCAGACTGAAAGAAATATTAAATATAGCCTATATGTCTTCAGGCAAAAACTTTGACACAGAAAAGGACTTTCAGGAAGAAGCATTAAACGTCATGAATAAATTCGAACAAATGAGATGGCTTGCCTATGCCAGATTTTAGCCATAGTACGGGTTAATTATTTTTTCTCAGTTCAAGGGTATTTTATATAAATATAGAAATATAATTTTCCCCTGGAACAGGGTAAAAATAATTATATTAATTAAGTAGGAGTATTTTAAATGAAAACTCTAAAACTCGCACTGGTAGTGATGATTGCTGTAGCAGTTATGTTTCTGAACGGTTGCGGCGACTCCGGCTCCTTGAGGAGCTTTAAAAATTATTCTTTCTACATATGGCAGAATCCTCTTATGTCACTGAATCCTACAAACAATGTCCACTGCGATTCATACATGACTGACACTTATGCTTATGCAGGCCCAAACCCCGGCAATCAGCCAAAAATCTCTCAACTGAATGTGGCAAATATTAAAGATCCCAATACAGGGCAAAGCCGTGAAATTTTAGTCGGAGAATGTGCGGCCCATTCTTTTGATAGAGACGGAAACATTCAAACAATAGCTGCAGGTATGCTAAAAAATATCAGTGACCCCTATTTTGAAAGATATGTACTTACAATTGACCGTAATACACTGGACATTCTTGCTTTATACTCCTTTAATAAGCCTGCTGATAATACCACAGGAAAAGTAGATTTCGGCGGTGCAGGATATTTTTATCAGGACAACCAGTATCGTATGGTTACAGCCTTACCGGATGGCCATCTGAAGATACTCAGGCGCACCCCGTCAACTGCCGGAGGTATAGACGGTTATACAGCAGATGCAGACTATAATATCATAGGAGCTATCGGAAATACCCCTGTACCGGGTGGCAAGACACCTTCATTATATGCAGCAGTACCGGACAAATCAGGAAACATATGGGTTACTACAAACAAGGCAATTATCTGTACAATTACACCCGGTGGAAGTATCCACTGGATAAATCTGAATGATCCGAATAACACAGGAAAACTGGAGACTCAGTATGATGGCGGCTATCAGGAAATTGCCAACTCACACAGTGTCGATGAGGGTGAAAGTGAAACTGAACCATCAGGAGTATATATCCTGACAAATTATCGTCTCTATCGTTTAACTGCAGCACTGGATGGAACTCCTGTCATTTCCTGGTATGCAGACTATGACCATGGTACCGGCATAAAGTCAGGTCAGGTCAGCCATGGTTCCGGCACAACACCGACCATCTTCAATATGGGCAATCGCCGTTTCGTTGCCATTACAGATAATGCACAATTTATGAATATAAACGTTTATCGTACAGAATCCACTCTGCTTCCCGGTGAAAAAAGACTTTTTGCACAGATAACACCTTTCGGGCAGAATGCCGCAGTGAGCGATGAAAATTCTCTTATAGTATCACCTGGAGAGGACGGAAGCAGCGTTAATATTTACGCCGAAAACAATTACGGAAACGATGACCCGAACAGCACTTTCCAGGCAGGTGTAACACAGCCCGGTTTTGTCCGTACCAATCTGAGGTCTGACGGCACATTCACCGTAGCCAGCATAAATAACAACATTGCAGTTCCGTCCCTTGTATCGAAAATCAGCCTTCCTTCAAACACGGTGTATACGTACAACAAAACACCGGATGGTTGGTATTTAACCGGCCTTGACGGAACAGATCTCACCAATGTCCGTTTCACGACGAAAGTAGGGCCCGGAGAATTCAGATACAATAATTTCTATGCCGCTCTGTCTCTTGATCCTGACGGCAAAACAGTCTGGATTGGTACTTTATTGGGATTGACGAAAGTACAGCAGCAGTAATTATGATATGATCTCGTGACGCGTAACGCATGACGGGAAGAATAAGTCAATGACCCCGGCCACAAGGGGACGAGGTTTTCTGGCACGATTCTATAAAAACATCAGGCACAGGATATTGCACCTGTGCCTGATGTTATGTACGTGGCAGGCAGGATGCCGGCCATCTGAATGGGAACTGAGGCTAAAGGCATTATGAAAATTACCATGTTTTATCAGTATCTTCATAAAGCCTTTTACCGCTGTTTATATCAAAGACCTGAAGATAGGTGCCTCCGCTCTCATAACCTGCCATAAGAATCTTATCTTTATATCTATCCAGAGTTACAGTATTATAATATTTCGAATGAGGTATCATTAATTGAACCACATCGGCATTCCAGAGTAATTTTCCCGTATTTATATCCAGTGCCATAAGATTTGAACCGGTAGAAATTCTGCAATAATAAGCCACTGCAAGAATATTTCCGTATGACAGAGCAGATGTGGTTTCACAGTATATATGTCCGGGGAATTCATAATCCCATTTTTTAGTTTTTCCGTTACCATCATAAAGGGTAAGAATATCTTTTTTATCGTTCAGACTCAATAAACCTGTGAGGTTTTCTTTTTCATCAGTTAAAATTCCGGAGACAATTAATTTTGCTTCTGTTACTTCTCCCCTTTTAAGTTCTACTATTCTGGTAACATTATATTTCTTTTCAAATACCCCGGTCGTAAATATAAGATAGTTATTATTATGAGTAAAATAATTCAAGTAGCGGTGATAATAATGTAAATCCCCTTTAATCTCTATATCCGTATGTTCTATAGAAGTTTTAAATAAAACTTTACCGTTACCGTTATATTTATATACAATTATTCCATGCTTTCCGTCAAGGTCTTTGATATATAGGACTCCGTCATTAATGGCAAACAACAAATTTCTTCCGTTTATATCCTGTTCCATACTTTTCTCTTTATTTTCAGGAGTTATTTCTTTTTTTGTTTTCATATTTATAATCTCAAGACCATTATCTGGCATAGTAAGGAAAATATCATCTTTCAGGATAACTATTTGAGAATAAAAATACTTATCTTTTTCTATCTCTGTCCTACACGGTAATGTAAAAACCTTTTTACCCGTAAAATCGTATATATAAAAATTCTCTTTATCACTGCTTATAAGATACTGTTCATCTATAAGAGGTTTATTTGTTCCTTCCGTTCTGAAAGATGTTATTTTCAGAGTATTTTCCTTAGAAAATACCGTGACTTCCCTGTAACCTGGGTCATATATAAAAAGATATTTCATATTTTCATCAAAAACAGGTCTTCCATCTGCAATATTTATCTTTTGTAGGTTTTCCAGATTCAAAAAATAATTTTTATAAAAATATGATAAATGTTCCTGAGAGTATGATATGTTGCAGAGAAGGCATATAAATATGACAAGATAAAAAATTTTAGAACACATTATAACATCACTCCTTTATGGATTATATGATGCAATTAGGCGGAAAGATGACAAGATAAATGGAACGCAGTATAAGCCTTTAATAATTTCTTCAAGGCTATAATTCGTTAATGCTTCATGGCAAATTTATAGATGCAAAAGTTTCCGGTATCTGTCACATATACCTATATTATTTCAAAGCAAGACTCAACTTTATAATGTCATTTATCTCCATTGCTATAACTCATACAGATCTTCCTCCGCATTATCCCAGATTTTACTTAATGCCTGTTGCTGAAGTAATAAGGCATCCCGGTCAATCTGAGATACTCTTTTTCTGCAATACTCACTCACAAGAAATCTGGCATAATCAAATAGCTCAATAACCTTCTCTTCAGGTAAATCATTTATAAGTTGAAGCAATTCTATCTTACAATCTTTTACATTCTGTATGACTAATCCACCTTCTTTTACTTTTTTCGTCAAATCTTTCTTTGCAACTCTTCCGGTATAATATTTGTTTAAGAGATTATCGAAGTCTACCAATAAGCTTCTTTATGAATTTTGCATGCTGTTTTTTGGGGTTATTAAACAGCTAAGAAATATCAATTATCACCCATCACCTATTAAATATCGTTTCTAACTCTACTTCCATATCCTGGAATATACTTACCTTAATTTTATCCTCCGCACCATATACTTTTGATTTACCATAAGTTTTATTTTCCATTAAAATATACACCTGAACATTATTATGATAGGGATCGATTATCCAGTATTCTTTCACTCCTGCTCTTTCGTATAAATCTCTCTTATCTTCCATATCTCTTTTACTGGTAGAAGGTGACAGTATTTCTACTATAAAATCAGGCGCTCCTCTGCACCCTGCATCATCCAGTTTTTTTTCGTCACATACGATAACAATATCAGGTAATACGGCATCTTTAACATATTCATCCGGTTCATTTTCCAGTGGCAATCTGACTCCAAATGGAGCATGATACACTTTACAGGTTTTATCTTTCAGGTAATCATAAAAAATATAATGCAATACACCTGATATATCCTGATGTTTCCTGTTAGGCGGAGCCATCTGATAGGCTATTCCGTCTATTAATTCCCAGTATGTGTCATCGTTCCAGGTTATATAGTCTTTATAGGTATAACGTTCTTCAAGTTTTATTGCTAAATTATGGTGCATAATTATCACCTCTTTTTTATATTATCATAAAATGGAAAGTTAGGAAAGGGTTATGAGTTATGGGGCTGTGTAAAATAAAAGCTGGTTGATTCAGGTTTTATTTTACACAGCCAAACTTCTGTAAAATATTGCTCTGAGAAACAGGACATGCTAGAATAAGCATACACATGTCACAGTTATTACGCTTATAATGACCGGCCAGAGCCGTATTATAACAACCGATAGTACAGGACAGTTGCCATAAATCAGATTAACAAACTATATAGAGGAAACAGTATTATGCAGTCTATAAATTCTTATATTCTCATACAGGGAATTATCTGTGCCATAATCAATATGATCGTAAACCCCGGCATGTCATGGCTCTCTAACCGCAGGATGGAGTTTACTCCCATTGCAGGTATAGTCATAGATATGACTATTACCTGTCTCATTATGTCGGCAGCAATAACATTTTTCACAACTTCCGGAGTAAGGGAAGCTCTAAAAGCCGGGAATATAAAAGGCGGAGATTCTCATTTTACAGGAAAATCGTTATCACGGCTTCCACGGAAATGGTGGGCACTGGGCATTCTTCTCGGTTTTATATTTGCAATCCTGCTCGTGCCCATGACCATAGTAATCTTTACTGCGGCAGGTCTTTGTGGGTTATCTTTTTTATGGCTTGTAATATTTAAAGCCATCTACACAGGCTCTATGGCCTTTATAGTAACAGCTCTGGTAATTTTGCGTCAAATTGAGGCACTTCAATAGAAAAGTAATTAAATTATAAGAGGAGGTTATTTTATGGATTATCAGGATTATTTCAGTAAAAAAATCTGTATTGTTACAGGCGCAGCATCAGGCATAGGCTTTGCTGTGAGTAAAGCCCTGCTGAAGGCAGGTGCTACGGTAATAATGGCAGACAGAAACACAGAAAACCTGGCAGAAGCGATAGAAAAGCTCGCCATATATGCCGGGAACGTTCATTCCATGACGGTTGATGTATCGAAAGAAGAACAGGTTCGCCATATGATTGAAGACACAGCGGCCAGACATGGAAGGCTGGATGTGCTCTTTAACAACGCAGGTATCCCTGCCTCTTTACCAATAGGCGATGCAACACTGGATATGTGGCGAAAAGTCATAGATGTGAACCTGTGGAGCGTCATATACGGAATTCATTATGCCCTCCCGATTATGAGAAAACAGGGAGGAGGCCACATAGTCAATACTTCATCCATAGCAGGTCTGCTCACACCGCCGTATCAATCGGTATATTCTGCTACAAAATTTGCAGTGGCAGGCATGAGCGAATGTCTTCGTTTCGAACTGGGTGATGAAAATATTCACGTCAGTGTCATATGCCCGGGCAATGTGGCAAGCCGCATCTTCGGCACACCTGTTTTCGGTGAAGTAATTGAAGCAAAAATTCCTGATGACGCAATTCCTGCAGAAGAGGCTGCGGAAATTATCCTGAAAGGCGTGGCAGATAAAGAGGGCATAATAGCTTTCCCGGAAAAATACCGGCAAATGTGGCTGCATTACTGGAGTAACCCGAAAGAAGCAGAAAAAGGGTTCCGGGAAGAGGCAAGGCAGAGAAGAAAGGCTATAGAAGCTACAGGAACAATATATCAATAAGGCCGGAATTTCTGTGGTTCATAACTCCCCTGAGATTTAAGATGTCACAGGGGAGCTAACAGTATCTATAAGTAAGGATGTGAATAACGTGAGTAACAGGGAACAAAAAAATTCCTCTGCTGTGTCAGACCTGGAAAAATTCCTGTTCAAAACTGCTTCAGATAAAAATTTCAGAGATTCTTTCCTTAAAGACAGAAAATCCTTTCTTGCAAATCCAGGTCTTGCATTGAGCCATCAGGATAAAACGATACTCGGTAATATTCCTCTGAAAAATCTATCTGATATGATAGAAAAACTCTGTTCCCGTACAAGTTCAAGAAGGAATTTTCTTAAAGGTGCGGCAGCAGGTGCATTGATTCTTACAGGAGCAGTGTCTCCTTCTTTTGCCGGTGAAGGAGCTGACAAAAGAGATATTCTTGTCTCTCAAACCCTCGGATCACGGCCGGATTATCCTGAGAACTTACTTTACAATATGCCTCAGCCATTAACGAAACCAGTAGGCCCTCCTGGTGCTACAATAGTTTATAATTATACCGGATTTGGAATTATTATTCCGCCGGGTGCTCTGAATAAAGAGACGGATATAACAATAAATATAATCTATATGGGGCCCGGTTTAAATGAAAAAAATAATTTTTTTCATCTCGATGTTTACCGGATTTCTTCACAGGAGAGTGAATTTTCAAAGGAAATTACCATATGGTTTCCTGCAGTAAACTACAGCGGGCTTAAAGCGTATTTCTATAAAGATCAGACAGTAAAAAACTATGTTGATGAAGTCAAATTATGGACGAATCAAGAAATATGGAATTCTATATCAGATGAATCTGTATGGGAACCAATTCCTGTAGAAATTAAGAAAAATTATTATGCAGTTTTTAAGACGAAAAAATGTGGGATTTATACAGCAGGATATTTCAAATAAGGCCTTTTTATTTTACGACTATACCGAATGGTCTTCCTCCATAAAAAGGTATTGTATGTGATATGACTGTATTTTTTGCCACATCTATTATGGTTATATCATTAGAACCACTGTTGGTAACAAAAGCAAATTTACCATCACCGGAGATTGCGATACAAACGGGATAACTACCGGACGCCAGGGTATTCATCAGAGAATCAGTGGCAGTATCAATAATAGAGACACATCCCATACGAGCAACAAAAAGTTTTTTTCCATCAGGTGTTATGGTAACTTTAGTGGGATTTAAACCAACCTTTATAGTATTAGTTACTTCTTTTTTAAGAACATCAATAACAGAAATACTGTTAGAATTCCGATTTGCCACATACAATTTCTTTCCATCAGGTGTAATGGCCAGACCATAAGGATTTTCCCCTACTGTTACAGTATCCTCAACCGTATTATCCACAGTATTTATAAAAACCACTTCTCCATTCTTAGCCGTTCCAAGAGAGACATAAACTGTTTGCCCATGCGCTGCTATAGCCCGGGGCTGACCGATAGAATTATCCTTTAATGCCGGTAAAGGAATAGTTTTTACACAGGTATTCGTAGTGGCATCCAGTACTTTCAATAAAGGAGTCTCCAGATGAACCCACGTACAGTAAAGGTTTTTTCCATTATTTCCTGTTGTTATATCTCCTATACTATAACCGTATTTCTCCATAGGAATAACAGTAATAACAGAATTATTTCTTTCCGTATCCAGTACTGTTATATTATTGGCGCTATCGGCAATATAAAGTATTCTCCCGTCTTTCATAGCAAGGCAGTATGGCATTACAGTATCCTGCCACTCTATAATATTCACTGCACTTCTGGAAAGACTGTTAATAGTCATTAAAACATTTTTCTTTTTTGAAACAGCCAGGAAGGGGTGTGTAATGTCATTCGAATTATAAATTTCTTCTCCGAAGGTCCAACCGGCACAGGCAACATATAAAAGATAGACACTGGCAGATTCCATAGGATTTGAAAGGTCAGGATTGAGTCCCACAGGTATACAGACAGGGTACATTATTGATATATTATTGGCCATATGATTTAAAGGTTCAGGACTGACTACTACAGGAGGTACTTTTTCTATGGGATACATATCAACTATTAAATATCTGGCCTGACCTTTTTGAAGAGTAATACTTTTTTGTTGGGTCTGGTAATCGTCCATAAAAAAGCACAGGGTATAACATCCCGGTTCAAGGTCATCAAAATTAAAAAAGCCTGTCTCATCAGTATAGCATACTTTATTTACTCCCTGTATTGCTACCTCCACATCTTCTATACCTTTCATCATCTGATCCTGAACTATTCCATGAATAGCTCCTGAAACAGATTCCTGTGATAATACGAGGAATTTCAGACAGAAGTTCAGACAAAAAATTAAAATGAATATATTGATGGCTTTCTTCAACATATATTTTCTTCCTGAAAGTTATTTACTTGCTCCTTTTCCAGTTCATCAGGCAAATAATGAAAATCATGTAACAGACATGACCGGAGCGGTCACAACCAAATATGAGAATTAGCATCCAGTGAAGTTGCAAACTTCATCATTCTCATATAAATCTCTTATCATATGTAAAGAGTCTCCTTCAGGATGGTTTCTTTTAATTCCTCTCGTATTGAGCGCCTGGGGACAACATCTACTTTTATGTTCAATCTCTCCTGAAGAAATCCGGAAAGGCCTGCCATATCAAAGAGGTCTGCTTCTTCATCAAAATCTACCAGTATATCTATATCACTGTTTTCTCTGTTTTCCATCCTGGCATAAGAACCAAATATACCTTTTATCTCTGCTTTAAAATTTTTTTTGATTTCTTCTTTTACCGAAGATAACTTACTGATAATTTCTTCTTTCTTCACCTTACTACCACCTTATTTTTATTAGAAAGAATTTTCCTTCTGGAAATAATAACCTTAAAAATCCGTTTATTTATCATATCAATAATGAAACCTGCAGGAAATTATATATAAAGTGTTATTTTCATACTTATAAACAAACCTGTGACATTCATCTATTCTTCTGGAACAGAATCCTGAAAGTTCCCCTCTTAACGGTTCCGGTTTCCCGATGCCGCCGAAAGGATTTCTCTGGCAGTCTTTAATAAGACTATTAATCCTATTCAGCTTATTTTTATCTGTATTCTGCCAGTAAGTATAATGTTCCCAGGCATCTTTCGTAAAACAAATCATATCTTTAATTCTTCCTGAGTTTTCATAATTAATTCACTGGTTTTTAACTGTTCTATGGAGTGTCGCAGGGCTTCACTGTTGGCATGATTAGATAGTAAATAATCTTTTTCATCATATTCATTTGAAATTTTAATCTCCACCATTGCACTTTGAGGGAATACAGTTTTTATTTTATCTAAAAATATGCTGTCCAGTTCATTTATAGATAATTTAAAAGTAGCTTCCATTGGTTTATCCCTCCTTATTAATCAAAATCAACAAATAATCTCTTATTATTTTAGCATAAAAAAATACACATTTAAATATAACCCTGCGGAAAGTTATCAAATCGTTCACCTGAAAAAGCAATTTTGAGCAAGCATTTTTCTCCCGGAGAAATTATAATGAAAATGATAGTAAATTTCAAAACTTGAAAGGAGTTAAACAGATGAAAATAAGTAATAATTTGCAAATAACTAAAACAGGGCAAAACAATTTAGCAGGAAAAAATAAAACCCTTGAGTTCACAGAACCGGTAGATACCTTTACCTTTTCCGGTAATTTCGCAGGAGCACCCGATAAAAGTGCAGGAGGATGGATTTTAAATAGAAAATTCGTGGGAGCACCGGACAAAAGTGCAGGCGGATGGGTTACAGATGACAAACCTTCAAATTATCCCGGTGATGCCATAGGCCTCGGTTCGGGAAGTTCCTCCGGTTCCTCCTTGAAATTCGTGGGAGCACCTGATAGAAGTGCAGGCGGACGGGTTACAGAAGACAAATCTTCAAACTATCCCGGTGATGCCATAGGCTTCGGCTCAGGCAGATAGTTCAATATAAACTGTCCGGCAGACAGAGTGCCGGACAGACAAATAATAAATAATCTGTTTCATCATATTCATTTGAAATTTTTATCTCCATCATTGCACTTTGAGTGAATACAGTGTTTATTTTATCTAAAAATATGCAATCCAGTTCATTTATAGATAATTTAAAAGTAGCTTCCATTGATTTATCCCTTTCACAGATATTGTATCTGCATTTACTTCATTTCTATTCCTGTATATCAATACAAAATTTATACCTCTCAGTGTAACAGTATTGCTTTTTACCATAAGTAATCATAAAATAGATAAAACAATAAAGGAGCAATGAATTATGAGATATTATTCTATTTCGTTTTTATTATTAATAATTTTTATGAGTTTATATTTTACCATCTCCTGTCGTGCAGGGAGCAGTGAAACAGGTAAAATAGAAAAAGATGTAATTTACGGAAAAGCAGATAATGCGGATTTAAAAATGGACATTTATTACCCTGCTGAAGGTACCGGTAATAGCCCTGCACTCATATATGTTCACGGCGGTGCCTGGATAGAAGGCGATAAGTCTTCAGGAGTAGGAATAAAATATATTCCTGACCTGGTAAAGAGAGGCTATCTGGTGGCTTCTGTCAACTATCGCCTTGCACCGAAATATAAATTTCCGGCACAGATTGAAGACGTGAAATGTGCAGTTCGTTTTCTCAGATTCAATGCAAAGAAGTACGGCATTAATCCGGAAAAAATCGGCGCTTTCGGCGGAAGTGCCGGAGGTCATATCGTTTTACTTCTCGGTCTTTCAGGTTCGGATAAATTTAATAATTCAGGAGGATATGAAGGTCAGTCATCAAAGGTAAAAGCAGTGGTAGATCTCTTCGGGCCTTCTGACCTGACAGTAACCTTCGATAAAAAAGGAATGAAGCTGATAGAAGAGGTCTTCGGAACCTCTGATTGTAATTCAGAAATTCTCAAATCTGCAAGCCCGGTGAGTTATATTTCCTCTGAAGATCCTCCGTTCCTCATAATTCATGGCGAAAAAGACAGAGTAGTTCAATTCAGCCAGTCTCAGGAACTTTATGATAAATTGAAAAAAGCCGGACTGGATGCAACTCTGGTAAGAGTAAAAAATGCAGGACATGGATTTATTGCTTTCGGAGGGAAGATAGACCCTTCAAGAGAGGAAATCGGAGTAATGATAGCAGACTTTTTCGATAGATCCTTAAAATAAATTTAATTGTGTTAACCGGCACAGATTTAATTACTTAAACATGTTAATATATGATTAGAAAGAGTGAAAATCCCACGGCAATAGAAAGGTGTGTTAAAAATTTGACAAACGAAAAAGTCTCCGCTATCAATCAGGAGAATATTTACGGCTACTCCAGCATAGTGCTGGTGGATGATAGCCCAGGCAGTGCAAGTCTGCAGTGGCCGCCAGAATAACTGTAATTTTACGACGCCCTGTTAAGTGGTAGACATATGTTAATGTATAACTCCTGAACAGCTAATCTCAATAAAACCTGGAAGGATATTTTGTAGAAATTGCTCTATTTTTCTAACCAGCGGATAAAATCTTTCTTCCCTGCCTGTTCAATCATGTCCTCAAGAGGTTTTTTCTTTAAAAAATAACGAAAAACAAAGGCATATTTTTCATAACTTCCTCTCTCTTCACTTCTTATAATCTCCCCTATTTCTTCCTCTGAGAGTATGAGTGAGGAATCTTCAAACTGATTTGCAGCATAAAGGGCAAAACCTTCAAAGAACCATAAAGGCCCCATAGCTTCTTCATTACCATTCAGAATTCTTACGTGAAGTCTGTGGGCAATTTCATGGGCCATAATTTTTTCATAGAACTTATCTTCTATGCCCTGAGGATAATTTTCTCTGAAAATCTCGGGAGAAACTGCAATGAGTATTCTTTTTTCCAGAGCGGCAGAAAAGGTTTTGGGGAAATTAATCGAGGGGTCTGCTTCCGTAAGTTCTTTAGCCCTTCCATATTACTGATATGTCATTAATGGAAAATATAACCTTTCTGAATTCTTCCGATATTGAAATCTGGTATTTTGCTCTTAAGTTAACAGCCTGGCTCATAATATCATCCCCTATGTATGAAAATAGTAACGTATTACTTTAGCATTTTTTAGCAGTCAAGTCAAAAAATGGTTTATTGGTAGAAACCGGAAAGAGATAAATTTCTTGGAGTATTGTGGAAAGCCGATTTTATTCCTGTAAACAAAATTATTATTAATTTTAACATCCCATCGTAAAAAACAGATTGCAAAAGCTGACACAAAAATATAAAGTAGAAAGAGATATTCTGTCAATGAAATATTAAAGAGCTAATCCTGCACAGTCAGTATATAATTTCACATGTTGTGTTTTTTCAACTATTATATTATAATGTTTAATATATATAAATAACCAAGATTCATGTTACCGGTTTAAGCAATGGTTCCAGGAAACATCGCATGGTAATCATTGCGATTATTAAAGCTCAAATCGGTAATCCAGATAGGGGGGGAGCATTTATGGATATAAATAAAGTAAATAATTTCAAACAGATCACATCCAGACCGAAAAAAATAAAACCCGGCTCAGGCAACAGCCTGCATGTTTCGGATAAGATTGAACTGGGCTCCGGAGACGATAGCGGAGCGGTAAAACCTCACAAAAAATGGCTTTTTATGAATTATATCGCGGCAGACTGCAATCTTAAAGAAGCTTTAACAGATATTATTGACAATCAGGAACTGGTAGGTTCAGATCAGAATACTCATATTGTTGCCCTTATAGATGTTGGCCCTGAAGCAAATCACATGGATAAAACCTGGAGCGGAGCCAGAACATTTTATGTAACTCATGACGAGACTCCCCAGAAAATCAACTCGGAAGTCATTGCAGAATTCGGCAATCATGTTAACATGTCCGACCCGAAGACTCTGACAAATTTCCTCATCGATTCCATGAGAAAATTCCCTGCTGAACATGTGGCTCTTATCATGAGCGATCATGGCGGAGGGTTTACAGGTGCTATGGCCGATGATAGTGACGGAAATCTTATGACTGTTCCCCAGATCAGACAGGCTATTGAAGAAGCTGAAAAAGTAACGGGGAAAAAACTTGACATACTCGGCTTTAATGCATGTCTTATGGCAGACACGCAGGCTGCCTATGAATTTAGAGATCATGCCAGAATACTTCTGGCTTCGGAAGAAAGTGAATATTCTCCCGGATGGACTTTCCAGCCAATGCTGGGTAAAAATATAGACGATTCGGTTCAAAAGCTCCAGGGTGCTCTGGCAAAAAAAATAAATGTCTCTCCCGAAGAGTTTGCAAAAATAGTGGTAGAAGTAAACAGTGAACATCAAACCGATGTACCTACTTTTTCCGCTACGGATCTGAGTAAAATGGATGACCTTGCAAAATCCGTAGACAACCTTGCAAAAGCTATTCTGGATACAGATGAAAAAGAAGCTGTAAAAAAAGCTATGATGAAGGTAAAAGGCTACGGGCAGGGATGGACGCCTTACGGGGATATGCGTGATTTACACTATATGTCGGAATTAATAGCAAAGGGAACGAATGACCCGAAGCTAAAGGAAGCTGCCAGAGAAGTTCAGAAGGTTTTCAATGAAGCAATCATTGCAAATGAATCAGAGCCTTCAAAATATGCCAATTCCAGGGGATTACATATTTATGCTCCAGGCAATGCAAAATCAGGAGTCGGTTATGATTACGGCGATCTTCAGTTTGCACATGATACCAGATGGGATGAGGCACTGGTGAGTATAGGAAATGTACCCGGCCCTTCTACCGGGCAGCCTCCGTATACGGAAGAATATTTAACTCCCCCTTCAGAACCTGTCGTATGGCCTGACGGTTCACCGCGGAAACCAAGAAAATAACTGACAATGCGGTCATTAAATACTCTCCCTCTCCCCGGGGAGGTGGAGAGTATTTAAACATTCTTATGGTGGGATATTGAAAAAGATAGAAGAAAATTAGAGGATAGCAGCCGTATTACTGAGGTAAGCATAAATAATACATATATGCTCTCGTAACGCGTAACGCGTGACGGGAGGAAAACATTTATTAAATGCTTATGCTCAGGTCAGTAAAAGGTTATTTGGGGACAGCTCCTAATTCAGGAATAACACATAATAAACTTATAGAGGATAACCCATGACTGGCCGAATAAAACCCCTGTTAATCATATTGATTATTCTTATTTCGTTAAAATTGCTGCTCTCGAAAGGTGCAGAGATAAATATAAAGGATTGTGACGGTAGAACACCCCTTCACTATGCCTGTTATGAAGGTAATAAAGAAATAGTAAACCTGCTGCTTTCAAAAGGAGCAGAGGTTAATATGGAAAATAATTACGGATGGACTCCTCTATATGCTTCCCTCCGTGGTTATTATTCCTATGATGGCCCGAAAGAAATAATCGAGCTGTTACTGTCTTATGGTGCCGATGTAAATGTAAGAGATAATCGTTACGGAAAAACTCCCTTACATGAAGCAGCAGACAGAGGTTATGACTATATAGTAAAATTATTACTCTTAAATGACGGAGAAGTAAATA
>JBEHWP010000018.1:0-20233 GCA_040217665.1 Vulcanimicrobiota bacterium | reverse complement strand
GTAGAACAGATGAATGCCCATCCTTTCTCAAAACTCAATACTGCCCTTACTCATAACGGAGAAACTACCAATTATGAAGCACTGAAACAGAGGGTTGAACAGTTCGGTCATACTCCTCTTGCAGGGACAGACACAGATGTGGCTGCCCTGAAATTCCATCTTTTGTCCGATGAATGGTCATACCCTGACTGGGCGCTCTTTGAAAGTTTTTCTCCCACCACAGGCGACGATCTGCTGTTAGTTGAAGAACATGAAAGAGAATCTCTTGAAAGGGTTCAAAAGGTGGAATTTGCCAGTTCTCCTGACGGCCCCTATCAGTATCTATGCCTTCGCCACGATCCTCACAGGCATATTACGGAAAGAGTGGATCTGAAAGACCCTGCAGATCTGCGACCAAATGTAAGTATGATCTGGCATGAAAGAAAAGGCGATAAATTGAGAGCTTTCAGTATTATTGCTTCCGAAGAACAGGCAGGCCACGTAATGCTCGACCTTATGGACAGGACAGGTATTATAGACGGAGCAGAAGCTGATGAAACCTTCGTAAGCCCGGGTATGATAAGCAGGGCAGTCTTCGATGAGAAATCTGAAATAACAGGCATGGAATTTATAGACAGATACGGTAAAACGTTAAATCTCACAGCTCCCGGAACTCATTACAGTTACAGAAGATCTTATAAAGGTGAAGAAAAATTTCCTGCTATAGAGGAGACTGTTAAACATAATTTCCATCATATGAAAGATAAGATTCTTGAGAATATTGCTTCATGGACTTTTGAAGAATATGCCTTTACGTTAAATTATATGGTAGAACATTCGAAAGACAATGAAAAATCTGCCATAAAAACATTCACATGGCTTATAGATTATCTGCGGACAGTGAATACGGGAGATAAAGCGAAAGGTTCCCTCAGGGATGTAACAGTAAATATTTTATATAAACTCTTTGATAATATTTCAGTAGAAGGCTACAGGAAGACAGATATAAAATCCGTATCTGCCATGACAGGGCCGAAATCGGAAGATGACATACTCATAGTAGACGGAACAGGTTTTCTCCCTGAAGGTATAGACGGAGATACAGTACTTGCACCGTTCCTGTCCCGCGCATATGATCTCGGATGGAGAAAATTTATCCTCTACAGAGTAACAGGACAGAGGTGTATTTCCACAGCGCCTTTGGGCACAGGTGATACAGATGATGTATCAATAGATATTTACGGGAAACCGGGGGAATATACGGGAGCCTTTATGCAGGGGGGAACAATAAGGGTTCACGGGAATGCACAGAATTTCACTGCTATGGTCATGCATCACGGGAATGTTTATATATACGGCAACGCAGGAAAAGTCTGCGGTTATGCTTCAAAAGGCGGTCATGTATTCATCATGGGAAATATTGTAGACAGAGCCTGGACCAATTCCGTAAATGATCCGAGATGCCAGAACCTTGACGTCAGGATTCTGGGATATGCCACAAAATATGCAGGAGAATCACTTATGGGAGGAGATTTCTTTTTCGGAGGCCTCACTTTTGACGTAACAGGTAATGTTATTACAACCCCGAGACCATACGGAGGGACAAAACTCCTCGGAGGAGCATCGAAGGGAAGTTTTCTCTTTTTTGATCCCTGGAAAAAACTCGAAGCATTTCAGTACAGACATGGTATAAAATCAGAAATTACAGAAGGTATGTGGAATAAATATAACCCCCGTGTCCTGGAGACATTTAAAGAAGCAAATATTTCAATAATCAATAAAAACGGCGAGAATTATATTACGGTAGATAACAAAGAAATACCTGTAATACCGGAGAAATTCACTCTTATAATCCCCAGGGGTGGATTGAAGGGATACGAATCTCATTAAGGAATAGAAATTAAATAAGTGTCTTACATATATTAATCGTGACGCGTAACGCTTAAAGCGTAACGGGAGGAAAGAGAGAATTAATAAATTTTCATTCCTAATTGTGAACTCTGAATAGATAAAAAATAACAGGGCATAAGAGAAAAAATTTCTTTTACGCCCTGTTTAATCAGCAGAATTTACTCTGCCGGTTTCTCAGGTCATTTATAATCTGACATATTTACGCCATATAAATTGAAATGACCTGTCTGTATTTTATTTCCTATACAGATTGAGAGAGCGAGGCCACCGAGGAAACCGCCGACTGTTCCGATAGCTCCTCCTATTGTGGCGGCACCTGCCACTGCCCCTGCTGCAGCACCTGCTGCTACAGGCCAGTGAGAGAGAGTTCCTTTAAGAAATGTTGCTTCTTTTGATGGATCTTCAGGATATACTACTTTTGCCCCTTCAATTTCGCCGAAATTATCGGGACCTACTGCTTTTTTACCTGTAAGTCTTGTAAAAAGCGTATGAGCCATAGGTGTTTCAATGCCGCCGGGACACTGATCTATAGCTTTCTTTACAAGTTCTGCACAGTACATCTGGCTGTCATCTTCATAATTAAAAGCAGAGTCATAGGGTTTGTCTAACTGTGAACGGGCATAATCAAGAGCTGATTTTACATCTTCAGCTCCTTTGTAAGGGGGACGGATAATCTTAACATGTATTGGTCCTTCCAGATATTCTTTTAAATCTGTACGAATGACTCCTTTACCGCTGGGATCACCCGTGGTGGCTTCAAGGAACTCGCCGTCTCCTTCATAAATAGCCGCATGGGTATAGGTAGAACCAAGTGTTACAACTTCAAGTCTCTGCCAGTTGGGATGAGAATCACTTGTCTCAAGAATTACATCTCCCGGTTGTATGACAGAGAGAATTTTATTTCTTTCTTCTTCACTTATGTCTTTTGTAGTAGTAGGAACCCTTATATCTAAAATACCGACAGCAATAGTTCCTACCACTCCTCCCGATTTCATTTCCTTAAGTTTATCACCCATAAGTAATGCGCTGTCATCAACATGGCTTCCTAAAACAACCTGATCAGACTGTTGATTTGTTTTCTGATTTTCTCTGGAAGAAGGCTGATTTATTAAAACCTTTGAATTATTTAATGACGAATTTATTTGCATCTATATTTCCCCCTTAATATTTCTCTATAGTTTTGACGGTATCAATCTCTATTGTAAAAAAATTATAACACGTTTAAAACCCCGATTCCAGAAAAAATTGTTAACAAATTGTAAATCTTTTGTTTTTTTCTTAAATTTCAAATTATTATTGCCGATAATTATATAAAAAGATTTATAGTGTGTTTCATAACTTATTACCGAGGTAAGCATAAATAATACATATATGCTCTCGTGACGCGTAACGCGTAACGCGTGACGGGAGGAAAACGTTTATTAAATGCTTATGCTCATGTCAGTAGAATTTAAGTGAGTAGTGAGTAGCGATTCACAATACCAGTTCTACTCACTACTCACCATTCACTCATTAATTATGAATTGTTATGAAAACAGCTATAATAATTAAAAAGTTCACCTCAGTAAGAGAGAGGAAGGGATTGAAATGGATATTTTTTTGATTTTATCCACTGCCGTAGAACTTGGAGCTTCTGACATACATATTGTTCCTGGCTTTCCTCCTATGATAAGAATTGTCGGAGAAATAATACCGCTGGAAAACTTCGGTATTATTACACCGGAGCAGGCAAAAGTTATGATCTACGGCGTACTTTATGAAGAACAGCAGAGAAAATTTGAAGAAATACTGGAACTTGATTGTTCTTATGATATAAAAAATGTATCAAGATTCAGAGTGAATGTATTTCTTCATAAAGACGGAGTAGGAGCAGCTTTCAGAGTAATAACCTCTAAAATTCCGACACCGGAAGAGCTTATGCTTACAGATACAATTACAGAACTGGCCTTTCTGACAAAAGGGCTTGTACTGCTGAGCGGGCCTACGGGAAGCGGTAAATCCACAACAATTGCTTCTCTGATAGAATATATTAATCAGAGGAAAAAAGTCAGAATCCTGACGATAGAAGATCCTGTAGAGTTCGTCTATGAAAGAAAACTCTCTGTAATAACCCAGAGAGAAGTTGGAAACCAGACCTATTCATTTTCAAATGCCTTAAAATCTGCACTGAGAGAAGACCCTGATGTCATATTTGTAGGTGAGATGCGTGATCTTGAGACGATTTCACTTGCACTCACTGCGGCAGAAACAGGGCATCTGGTCTTTTCGACACTTCACACACCTGATGCACCACAGTCAATAGACAGAATTATAGATGTTTTTCCGTCATACCAGCAGCAGCAGATAAGGGTACAACTGGCCGGCACTTTAAGGGCTATAATCTGTCAGCATCTCCTGTCCAGGCCTGATGGTATGGGAAGAGTGGCTGCAAGAGAAATATTAATAGTTACGCCAGGCATATCAAATCTTATCCGCGAAAACAAGACCCATCAAATATACAGTGCCATTGAAACAGGAGCAAGACTCGGCATGATTACAATGGACAGACATCTTGCAGAGCTGGTAAAACAGGAGCTTGTAACAATGGAAGAAGCCTATACGAGAGCAAATGATCCGGAACAGTTTAAAAAATATGCTATCGGAGATAATGTTAAAGCAGGCAGGATGTGGTGGTAAGGAGGTGGATTATATATGGATATGGAAGAGGCATTAAGATATTTACATAACATAAAGGGAGATGCTCTGCATCTGAAAGCAGGTATGCCGCTTATGATAAGGCAGAACAGAGATTTATTACCATGTGATACAAATATTCTTTCTGCAGAAAAAGTGCAGGAAATGATTTTCTCCGTATTATCAGGCAATCAGATAATAAAACTGGAGGAAGAAAGAGAACTTGATTTTTCCCATGAAGTTACAGGCCTTGCAAGATTCAGAGGAAATGTATTTTTTCAAAAAGGTCTCACAGGAGGTACATTCAGGATTATACCTTTTGAAATACCTACTCTGGCTTCTTTATTTATGCCGAAAATAATAAAAGATCTGGCAGGGAGAAATCAGGGTTTGATTATTATTACAGGCCCCACAGGTAGCGGAAAATCAACAACACTTGCCGCAATGGTCGAGGAAATAAACTCAACAAAAAGAAAACATATTATAACCATAGAAGATCCCATAGAATTTATTCACAGGGACAAATACTGTGTTATAAATCAGAGAGAAATCGGCAGTGATACCTTATCTTTCACAGAAGCCTTAAGGCGATCACTCCGTCAGGATCCAGATGTTATCCTTGTAGGAGAAATGAGAGACACCGAAACAATGAGTATTGCCATGGCTGCTGCAGAAACAGGTCATCTGGTGCTGACCACATTACATACAAACGATGCAAAAAAAAGTATTGAAAGAATCGTAAATTCTTTCCCTTCAGAAGAACAGGAACAGATAAGATTTCAACTTTCTATATCCCTTACCGCAGTAATTTCCCAGAGGCTCGTTAACAGATGCGATCGTCCGGAACGTATGGCAGCCCAGGAAATAATGATCAATTCTCCTACCATCAGCAAGCTTCTGGAAGAAGGAACTATAGGAAAAATAGACAAAGTTATTGAAGAATCTTATGATTATTATAATATGCAAACCTTAAATCAATGTCTTTTTAACCTGTGGGCTCAAAAAATCATAGATGAAAAGGAAGCTATTTCAGTCAGTACAAATCCCCGTGATCTCAGTCTGAAAATCAGATCTGAAACTTACGGAGAAAAACATAATACACAGGGAGGGAACGGGAATGAAAGAACATAATATTATGGAAAAACTCAAGAAAAGTCAAATTTTTCATATATTAACAGAAGAATCCCTGAAGACCCTTTCCGGATTTGTTACTGAAGAATTCTATAAAGCAGGTGAACATATTTATAAAGCAGGAGACTACGGTGATTGTATGTATATAGTCACATCGGGAGAAGGTTCTGTTCATAAAGCCATTGGAAAAGGTAAATACAGATCCTTCAGTTATATAAAACATGACGGTTATGTAGGAGTAATGTCTTTATTCCGTAACAAAACCAGATTTGCCGATTTTACTGCCATCACGGACATGGAACTTATCAAATTAAAAAAGGAAGATCTGGATAAATTCCTTGCAGAAGACAGTAAAGGAGGATTACTGTTATTGAATCAGGCAATAAATGTACTGGCAGAAAAATTGAGAGAAACGGAAAAAGAAATGTTCATCATATCCGAAATAGGAGAAATAACCTCAACTGCTGACAGTGAAGAAGATATATTCAATAAAGCTTTTTCTCTGGCACTCATGAATATGGACGGTACAATTTCAGGAATTCTGGCTATGTACAATGAATATACAGATGAATTTGAGATAAAAAACCATGAATGTCTTTCAGTCAGTGCCATAGGAGATGGATATTTATCTAAAAATGAACCTCTGATTAAAATTATTATGGAATCACATCAGATTTATGAAGGGAATCTGGCTGAAGAGAGGTGGCTTAAAAGAGGAATTCTCGGAGAAGGTCATTCATTGATTGTAAAACCTGTGTGTATCTGTAACAAATTCCTTGGTTTCCTTGCCTTTTGCACGTACGACAGAGATTTTACTTCTTCCGAAAAAAATCTTATTTCAACGATAGGAGATCAACTGGGAATTGCACTGGGAAATATTCACTTACGAAAAGAAATTAAAAATATGAAAAGACTCTATGGAGGCAGACTCAGGGTATGCGATATGTGTAAGAAAAAATATAAAAAGTGAGTGGTGAAGGGTGAAGGGTGAAGGGTGAAAAGTGAGTCGTGAATAGTGAAGAGTGAAGGGTGAAAGGGATACTTACGCGTCACGAGAGCAGATATGTATTATTTATGCTCACCTCAGTAAACTATAAACCTTAAACGTTCAACTCTCAACTTGTTTAACGCATCACGCATCACGCATCACGCGTTACGATTATATTCGACACAAAAAATATTCGAGAAATTTTTCACGATACTATTGACATACCGATAAAATAGTAATATAATGAAATCGTGAAAAATTTCTCGATAAAAATTTCACGATATATTCACGAAAGGAGGAAATTCTATGGAAGAAAACATTAAAGAAGTATCTCTGCCGACAATGAAAAGACTCCCCTATTATTATCAATATCTGAAAAGACTTCAGGCAGGAGGAAGAGAAGTTGTATCATGCAGTAACCTTTCAGAAGGACTGAATGTAGATGCCACACAGGTCAGAAAGGATCTGTCCGTTACAGGCGTAAAAGGAAGTCCCAAGATAGGATATCCTGTATCATCAACCATTACTGCCATAGAAAAATTTATGAACTGGGATAATATGACCGATGCTTTTCTTGTCGGCGCCGGTAATCTCGGGAGAGCAATTCTTTCCTACGAAGGGTTTAAACAGTATGGACTGAAGGTTGTAGCCGCTTTTGACATAGATGAAAAAAAGACAGGTAACGAAATTAACGGAATAAAAGTATTACCTCTGGATAAACTCAAATCTCTTGCACAGAGAATGCATATACACCTGGGAGTAATTACTGTGCCGGCAGAACAGGCACAGTCTGTAGCAGATCTTATGGTATCGGGAGGTATAAAAGCCATATGGAACTTTGCCCCCATAAATCTGGATCTGCCGGAATCCATTATAGTACAGAATGAAAATCTTGCCTGCGGTCTGGGCATACTCACGAGAGAAGTTAACAGGATTCAGAGAGCGTGACGCGTGATGCGAGGAAACTTTCTGATTATATGGTTATAGTCAGGTCAAAAGACAATAAAATCCCCTCTCTAAAAAATTCAAATAACTGTACAAAAAAATGACAGAAACAATAAAATCTCCCTCTGAAAAAATTTAAAGGACGGTGTAAAAAAATGGTAGAAGCAATAAAATCTCCTGCAAGAAAATTTGAAAATCTCTGTAAAATACTGGATAGTTATTCAAGGGATCCTGGCAGACTCATCCCCATACTTCAGGCAGTTCAGGAAGAATATCGTTATCTTCCTGAAGAGGTAATGACTTATATAGCAACATCTCTTGATATTCCGCCTTCAAGGGTTTACGGTGTAGCCACATTTTATTCCCATTTTGCTCTGGAACCGAAAGGTAAATATGTAATAAAACTGTGTGATGGCACTGCATGTCATGTAAAAAAATCCACATCCATACTTGAAGCACTTTATAAAAAACTGGGAGTAGATGAGAAACACAGAACGACACCTGATATGCTGTTTACTGTAGAGACTGTATCCTGTCTGGGAGCGTGCGGACTTGCTCCTGTAGTGGTCATAAATGATGATGTTTACGGCCAGATGACTCCTGAAAAAACTATTGCAATCATAGAAGAAATAATTAAAAATTCGTAATTATTATGAGGAGTGTAACGCGTGACGCGTTACGCGTTACCTGTCACGATATTTATAAAGGAGTGTAAAAAATGAATACACTTTTGGAAACGATAGAAAAAGATTACAGAAAAAAATCTGAAAACATACAGAAAAGGGTTATTGTATGTGCCGGCACAGGCTGTGTGGCAAATGGAGCACTTAAAGTATATCAGGCTTTTATAGATAATCTCAAAAAAGAAAATCTTGATGTAATAACAGAACTTAAAGAAGAAAGTGACGGAAAATCCATTCTCGTATCACACAGCGGATGTCAGGGTTTCTGTCAGATGGGCCCTCTGGTCACAATAGAACCGGAAGGTCTCTTTTACACCAGGGTAAAACCGGAACATGTACCGGACATAATAAACCATACCCTGAAAAACGGTGAGATTATAGAAAATCTCCTCTATGAAGATCCTTCTACGGGGAAACACTGCAACAGGACTTCCGATATTCCTTTTTACAAAAGGCAGAACAGATTTGTCCTCAAAATGTGCGGACTCATTGATCCGGAAGATATACATGAATATATTGCAAACGGAGGCTATGAAGGTGCGAAAAAGGCATGGACTGAGATGTCTCCCGAAGCAATCTGTGAAGAAATACTTTACTCCGGGCTGAGAGGCCGCGGAGGCGGAGGATTTCCTACAGGAAAAAAATGGAACCTCACAAGAGTGGAAGCAGGAGAAAAAAAATATGTTATCTGTAACGGTGACGAAGGAGACCCGGGAGCTTTTATGGACAGAAGCGTAATGGAAGGCAATCCTCACAGTGTAATAGAAGGTCTTATGATAGCAGCCCGTGCCACAGGTGCCGATGAAGCATATATTTATGTCAGAGCAGAATATCCTCTCGCAGTAAAAAGATTGAAAAAAGCAGTTTCTCAGGCTGAAGAGATGGGAATCGTCGGAGAAAATATTTTCGGTACAGGTAAAAAACTTGCCTGTCATGTAATGGAAGGTGCAGGCGCTTTTGTATGCGGAGAAGAGACTGCTCTTATGGCTTCCATAGAAGGCAAAAGAGGTATGCCTTCACCGAAACCTCCTTTCCCTGCAAAAAAAGGACTCTACGGTAAACCTACAGTCATAAACAATGTGGAAACCCTTGCAACAGTGCCACTTATAATAAATAAAGGTTCCCGATTTTTCAGATCTCTCGGTACAGAAGGCTCTCCGGGAACAAAAACCTTTGCCCTTACGGGACATGTGGCAAATACAGGTCTCATAGAAGTTCCTTTCGGTACAACCCTGAGGGAAATCGTTTATAACATAGGTGAAGGTGTTACAGATGATGACGGACATATTACAGGTAAAGGTTTTAAAGCAGTGCAGATAGGAGGGCCATCGGGAGGATGTCTTACAGAAGAACATCTGGACCTTCCGATGGATTTTGACTCCCTTCTATCGATAGGCGCAATGGTAGGTTCAGGTGGTCTTGTAGTAATGAACAAAGAAACATGTATGGTAAGTGTGGCAAGGTTTTTCATGCAGTTTACCCAGAATGAATCGTGCGGCAAATGTGTTCTCTGCAGGGAAGGTACAAAACAGATGCTTTCACTCCTTGATGACATAATAGAAGGAAGGGCTACGGGAGAAACGCTGGATCTACTGGAAGAACTTGCTCTCGTAGTAAAAAAAGGCTCTCTCTGCGGCCTGGGAAAAACTGCCCCCAACCCTGTATTATCTACATTAAAATATTTCCGTGCAGAATATGATGCCCATGTATTTCAAAAACGCTGTCCTGCCGGGAGATGTAAGGCTTTATTGAAAGTAGAAATAGATCCCGATAAATGTAAAGGTTGCGGACTCTGTGCGAAGAAATGTCCTGTAAACGCCATTTCAGGAACAGTAAGAAAACCTTTTACGATAGACAGCAATCTGTGTATAAAATGCGGAGTCTGCGCACAGGTGTGTAAATTCAATGCAGTGAAAGGAATTTAAAAGGTGATGGGTGATGGGTGATGGGTGATGGGTGATAGGTGAAGGGTGAAGGGTGATGCGTAATGCGTGATGTGTGATGCGTGATGCGTAATACGTGAAAGCATACATTCACTTTTCACGACTCACTACTCACGACTCACTACTCACTAAAAACTACGGAGGTGCAATAAAAAAATGAAAAATTATATAACAGTAGACGGAAAAGATATTCCTATAGAAGGAGAGAAAAATCTCCTTGAAGTCATAAGAAAAGCAGGTATAGATATACCTACATTCTGCTATCATTCGGAACTCAGTGTTTACGGGGCGTGCAGACTCTGTTTTGTACAGGTGGAAGGAAGAGGTATTGTGCCATCCTGCTCCACTCCTCCCGAAGAAGGAATGAAAATAAAAACCTCTACGGAAGAAATAAGACAGATTAGAAGAATAGCAGTGGAACTGCTTCTTGCAAATCATGAACAGTCATGCCCTACATGTGAAAAAAGTTCTTCCTGTAAGTTACAGAGTCTTGCCAGAAGACTCGGAGTAAACAAAGTCAGATTTAAATCTACTATGAAACATAAGGAAATAGACATGTCAAATCCTTCCATAATAAGGGATATGAATAAATGTATCCTCTGCGGTGACTGTGTAAGAATGTGTTCCGAGATACAGGGTATAGGAGCAATTGATTTTGCCCACAGAGGGAATGAGGTAATGGTTCTGCCGGCTTTCGGCAAATCCCTGGGACAGGTGGAATGTGTTTACTGCGGTCAGTGTGCATCCGTATGTCCTACAGGAGCACTTACGATAAGATCAGAAAAAAGAGAAGTATGGAAAGCTCTCGATAACCCTTCAAAAAAAGTAGTGGCACAGATTGCCCCGGCAGTAAGGGTTGCTCTCGGAGAATATTTCGGACTTGAAGCAGGGGTTATAACTACGGGACAGATAGCGGCAGCACTGAAACATATGGGATTTGCCCGTGTTTACGATACATCCTTTGCAGCAGACCTGACTGTAATAGAAGAATCGACAGAATTCATTAAAAGAAAAGAAAAAGAAGAAAAACTCCCCCAGTTTACTTCATGCTGTCCTGCATGGGTTAAATTTGCAGAACAGTATTATCCTGAACTGCTGAGCAATTTATCCACCTGCCGTTCACCGCAGCAGATGTTCGGCTCTCTTGCAAAAGAAATTTTGCCTGATGACCTGTCAGTAGAGAAAGAAAATATAGTAGTTGTATCTTTTATGCCATGCAGTGCAAAAAAATTCGAAGCACGAAGAGAGGAATTTCAAAAAAATGGCATAAAAGATGTAGATTATGTTATTACAACACAGGAACTGGGACAGATGATAGAAGAATCCGGTCTGGATTTTAAATCTCTCCAGCCTGAATCACTTGATATGCCAATGGGATTTAAAACAGGTGCAGGAGTCATATTCGGGAACTCCGGCGGTGTAAGTGAAGCTGTACTCCGTTATGTAGCGGAAAAACTGGGAGGAGTAAAACTGGACAGGGTGGATTTTTATGAAGTCCGCGGTGAAGAAGGTCTCAGGGAAGCGAATATAAAAATAGGAAATAAGACAGTAAAACTTGCAGTCATATCAGGTTTAAAAAACGCCAGAACCATTATAGGAAAAATAAAAGAAGGACTCTGTCATTATGATCTCATAGAGGTAATGGCATGTCCGGGAGGCTGTATAGGAGGAGCAGGCCAGCCTGTAAGCCATGATATTCATGCAAAAAAGAAAAGAACAAAATCCATTTATGATGCAGATAAAATGCTGGAACTTCATAAATCACAGGAAAATCCATATATTAAAGAATGTTATGACAGGGTTCTTGAAGAAGCAGGAAGCAGTAAAGCCCACAGTCTTCTCCATACATGTTATCACAGCCGTAAAAGGATTGCAGAAGAATCCATTCCTCTCATTGCAGAGACAGAAAACACCATGGTAGAAGTAAAGGTATGTCTCGGCACAGGCTGTTATCTCAGAGGAGCACAGGATTTAATCTATAAACTTGCCGGCTATATAGAAGACCATGATCTTTTAACAACTGTAGATCTGAAAGGAACCTTCTGTTTTGAATCCTGTGACAGAGGCCCTGTTGTCAGCATCGGAGATACTGTCGTAGAACACTGCAGTTTCAAAGATGCATGCAGGGTAATAGAAGAAAAGCTGAAGAGTATGGCAGTGGCAGTGAGCAGTGACCAGTGAGCAGTTACCAGTGACCAGTGAGCAGTGAAGGGATACCTCACGCGTAACGCGTTACGATTATAGTGCGTAGGGGCGACCCCCTGTGGTCGCCCTGTACCCGGTGAAAGCACGCATCACGCATCACGCATCACGCATGACGCATTACGCATCACGCATCACGCCACCCGAACAAAGAAGGGAGAAAAAAAATGATCCAGAAACAGGGACAGGTTATATATACAAACAAAGCGGCATGCCAGGACTGTTACAGATGTGTCAGAGTATGTCCTGTAAAGGCAATTCAGATGCAGAATGGACAGGCTTTTGTCGTGGAAGAAAGATGTATTTCGTGCGGCACATGTGTAAGAGAATGTCCCCAGGGTGCAAAATCCTTCAGAAATGATACAGAAAAAGCAATAGCTCTACTTGCAAACAATAAAGTAGCTGCAAGTATTGCTCCTTCTTTTGTATCACTCTTCGGAGAATGGGAAAGGGCATGTCTCCCCTCTGCTCTCAGAAAACTCGGATTCTCTTATGTGGCGGAAACTGCTGCAGGAGCCTATTATGTAGCAAAAAAAACAGGAGAGATTGCACAAAAAAATAAAAGTCATCCCCATATATGTACTGCCTGTCCCGCTCTTGTAAGCTACATAGAAAAATACAGGCCTGAACTGATAGACCTGCTTGTTCCCGTAATGTCTCCGATGGTAGTTCACGGGAAATATATTAAAGAAAAACTCGGTTCTGATACAAAAGTAGTCTTTATAGGCCCCTGTACGGCAAAAAAAGCAGAAGCAGACAGAGAGGAAAACAGACAATATATAGATTGCGTACTTACCTTTACGGAACTCTTCGAATGGTTTTCAAGAGAAGAAATAAATCTGGAACGATGTGAGGAAAGTAATTTCAATGAGGAACCACACGGAGAGAGCAGATATTTTCCCCTTGCAGGAGGTCTGGCAAAAACAGCGGCCATGAGTAACGATATACTGGATATAAATTTCCTTTCTTTAAGCGGCTTTGATGAAATAAAAGAAGCTTTAGAGAATATTTCTCCCGACTCAAATACTCTCATAGAACCTCTTTTCTGTCATCAGGGATGTATAAACGGTCCCGGCATACCGAAAGAAAAAAATATTTTTCAGAGAAGACTCGATGTATTACATTATGCGGAAAAAAACAAAGGCACTGTAGCCGGAGAAGAGTCAATATCTGACATAGAAACATCTTTTTACAGTGAGGAAATCTCTGAAAGAAAGGAAATAACTGAAGAAGAAATAAGAAAGGTTCTGGAAAAAACAGGAAAAACAAGAGAAGAAGATCAGTTAAACTGCGGCGCCTGCGGTTACCCGACCTGCAGAGATAAAGCAATAGCAGTCATACAGGGTATGGCAGAACCGGAAATGTGTATCCCCTATATGAGACGCCTTGCAGAACAGAGAAGCGATAAAATCATAGAAACAAGCCCCAATGGTATAGTCATACTGGATGATAAATTAAATATTATAAGTATGAATGCTGCATTCAGGCAGCTCTTTATGTGTACCGAAAGCATTTACGGGAAAAGAATATCCTATCTTATAGATCCTGAACCATTTGAAAAACTTGCCTCAGGTGAAGAAAACTTCATAAAAACCACTGTAAAACATGAAGCCTATAATATTATCTGTCATGAAATGTTCTATAAGCTGGAACAGGATAGACAGTTTGTAGGGATCTTTGTAAATATTACCACTACAAAAGACAGCCAGGAAAAATTAAAAAACCTGAGAGCAGAAACAATAAAACAGTCCAGAGAACTTCTTGAACATCAGATAAATATGGCACAGGAACTGGCAAAATTCCTGGGAGAAAGTACTGCAAGAGGTGAAGAACTGGTACAGAACCTTGTACGCCTGGCAGAGGAAAAGGAGGAGCATAAAAAAGACAGATGGTTAAAGGATATGTACATGTAGAAATAACAGTTGAACAGAGTCCGAAAAAACCAGGCAACCCGTGCGGAGATGTCTTATTATATGACAGAACCACTTCTGCTACTACAATAATCCTGAGTGACGGACTCGGCTCCGGCATAAAAGCCTCCATAGCTGCAACAATATGTGCATCCCGCCTTCTGGAATTGCTCAGGAGAGGTTTTTCCCTGAGAAGTGCCGTTACAAATATTATTAAAACCATGAATAAAGCAAAAGAAAAAAACCTTCCCTATGCAGTATTTACAGTTATAAGGATTTTAAATGACGGGGAAGCAACTGTAATAACCTATGAAATGCCGCCTCCTCTCTTCATTGCAGGAAGAATTGCAAATATATTGAAACAGAGACAGATTATAATAGACACTGAAATAGCAGGAGAAGCAACCTGTTATGTGGAACCTGGCGATGGCATTATAGTTGTAAGCGACGGAATTACTATGGCAGGCATAGGGTTGAGTCTCAAGAGGGGATGGCAGATAGAGGGAGTATGTAATTATATAAATACATATCTTTCAAAGGGTATATCTATTTATGATCTGGTCGGCCATATCCACAGGTATGGAAGGAGGTTATGGGAAGAAGAAGGAGGAGATGACTGTACTGCCACACTTGCCTTCTGCAGAAAGGGTGAAACAGTAAACATACTTACAGGCCCTCCGGAAGATAGAAGAGATGATATAAAAACAGTAAATAAATTTATTCATATGGAAGGAAATAAGATTGTCTGCGGCGCAAGCACTGCTTCAATGGTAGCAAGGATATTAGGAAAATCTGTTACAATAGACGAAGATTCATGCAGTGAATTATCTCCTCCGAAATACTATATAGAAGGTATAGATCTTGTCACAGAAGGAGCCATAACACTCAATCAGGTATACAATATAATAGATGAAGACGATGCCTATTATGAACAGGATTCTGCAGTAACAGAACTGTGTGAACACCTGAAATCGTCTGACAGAATTAACTTCTTTACAGGTAAAGCAAAAAATCCGGGACACATTCATATGGCATTTCAGCAGAAAGGAGTTCTGCCAAGACATAAAATAGTGCCTCTCCTGGGAGAAAAACTGGAAAAATCAGGAAAACTTGTTGTTATAGAATATGTATAACAGGGATTTATATGGGAATCGTAATGCGTAATGCGTAATGGGAGGACAAATTCTCATACTTTGTTGTGACCGAACAGGTTATAGTTGTTTTCAAACTGATAAAGCCGCCTCAAAAAAGGCGGCTTTATCAGTTTGAAAAGTGTTAACATTTTATTAACATTGTTAACAATAAATTAATATAGTTTACATCCTGTTAATTTACTTTATTATAAAATTAGCTTATACTATGATCAGAACATTACATACAACAGGGGCGACCACTCATCGCCCCTGTAAACAGAAAATAATTCTCTTCTATTGGATAATAGATGAAAATATTACAAAATAATTATAACAAAAAAAAATATATAAATCAATAGTACCTTTCGGCAGAAAGGAGGACAAAAGCGATGAAACAATATTTATACAGAAAAGGTATGTCTCTGGCAGAAGTGCTGGTTTCCATATCTATATTAAGTGTAATGATATTCAGTATTGCCGGAGGTATAAGCCTCACATTCTCCTCCGTAAGGGTAGACAGAGACATAACAGATGCAATGAGTTTTGCCCAGCAAAAAATAGAACATATAAGATCCGATATTATAGATACAAGTAAATTCAATTCTCTATCAGACATCCCCTGTTCCTTTACCGATATAGAAAACTCGGATACAAGCAGATTAATATATGATGTTACAGTATCAACCCTGGAAGGAGACAGCTTAAAAAAAGTTACATTGAGAGTATATTATCATGATAAAAAATCAGCAACTCCTCAACCGACCGGGAATAAGCTCATACAGATAAGTACATACATTTCAAGAAAGTAGCAACACACCGGCAGATAAAAAAGTGAAAAGTGGAGAACAGGACATTACTGACTTCCAGATCCTTCTTAATTATAAATTTCTATTAAAACTATTTATTGACCTGAGCATAAGCATGTAATAAAAGTTTCGCTCCCGTTATGCAATTACGCGTCACGAGAACATATATGTATTATTTATGCTCACCTGATTACCGCAGCAGGTAAATTGGGACAAAAAAATATGGCATACACTCCTGTCCCCGGCCGGGCTCTGGAGGAAAAGATATGCCGTATTAAAAGAGAGTTGTAAATTATATAGACGCAAAATATTAACAGTCTGCAAAACTATCTTGCCATGCAACAGGTTAATATCTTTTCCGGAGGAGTCCGGCCGGGGACAGGTTTTAAATAGGGGTAATGACTTATCTAGAGCGATATTGAGTATCCTGATATCATTTATTATCAGGCTTATAAGAAAGGAGAATACTTATGAGATTAAATTTAAAAGGTCTGACTCTGACAGAACTATTGATAGCTACATTCATCTTTCTTTTATGTACTTCTACTGTAGTATCTGTATGGTTATGTGTAAGAAAAATCTACACAGTTGACATTACTACCATAGATTCCAGAAGGGAACTCAGGACAGCCCTTCACAGAATGAATTCGGATTTTAAAATGGCAGAAACAATTTACACAGGAAGATCTTTTATATATAAAAGCAGAACCTATCAGATACCGCCTGATCCTCTCTATCCGGAAAATCCCGGCTATACTATTGCAGTAGCTATTCCTGTAATAGATGCTCATGGCATAAGAAGCGGAAATTATACCATAACAGGTTATTTTCTGGAGGGACAGAGTAATCCGGACAGGTATAATCCCGGAGCACAGCAACTTGTAAGGTTTTGCTATAACACAACAGAAGGTACACAGGCAGGCCCTGTAGATCCCTTATCAATTAATCTTCAAACAGTTATTACCAGCAGTGATACAAATTTCACTGTTCTGGCCCATTATATTGAGCCACAGGGACTGGAATTTACCGTATTTGACCCTCCCAGAGGCATAAAAACTGCTGCAGTAAAAGTGGAAAGAAAGCTGGCAAACCTTCCCCCTGTTCAACAAAAGATAGAATCCGGCTATTTTATGAGAAATAACAGATAGAGACGTTTAAACAAACGCCTCTACAAAAAAGGAGGTAAATGTATATGAAATTCTTAAAAGAAATCTTCAGACAAAAAGGTATAGCCCTATTTACAGTCCTTTCCTTCGTACCTGTCCTTCTTCTCCTTCTCGGATGTATCGTTAAAGAAACAATAGCAGAATCATATTTTCTTCTCAGGGAAAAAAGAAGTGAACAGGTGTTCTATCTGACAGAGGCAGGTATAGATATGGCTTATTCCATATTCAGCGCAAATAATTTCGGCAGATATACCCATGAGAATGAAAATACTAAATATGAAGATGATGATCCTCTGTTTACAGGTATCCCTTCTTATCCCGGTTTTTCAAGAATCACAGAAGGAACTTACAACGGATGGATCAAATGGAAATGGGAACCAGGTGATACCCATGATTCTATGCTCGGTTCATCTTACAGAGAGGAATTTATGTTTCAAATATATCCGGAAGAAAGTGACTTTATAAGAAAATCCACAGGGAAAATATCCTGTGGAGGATATATGGCAAAATCCATAATTATCAGAGGTTCAAGAACAAATCTTCTTGACTATACAATCTTTGACAATCAGGATTTAAGTGAATTTGTCAGAGGCCCAAATCAGACTGTCTATGGTAAAGTCCATACAAACGGTAATTTATATATGAGACCGAGCGGTTCAACTTTAAAATTAAAAAAAGACTCAAAAGATATAATTTCCATAACCTGTGCAAGAAGTATTATAGCATCACAGGATGCTTGGGAAAGGCCATGGCAGTCAGGTTCTCGTATATATATAGATAATAACAACGGCAATGAAATAGAGCTTACCGGAGGAGCATCAGGAGTAGCCTATGATCACCACCATACAGAGTGGGCGGAAAATATACCTGATAACGATAAAGGCTCACTTGACAGATGGGGCGGGACAGTAAAAGATTCTTCCACAGGAGCTCAGACTATCAATGTTCCGAATTTTCAATCCTTTACAGAAGGAGGCTATTATGATCAAAAAGCCATAGCAGCAGGTTTGAGAATTACCGGTACCGGAGCAGAATATTTCAATGGTTCCACTTCAGTTCCGTCAACTGTCCAGAATGCAGTAATAACTGCAGGGGAAAGAGTCTCAACCGGAGGATGCACTTCTTTCTGGAATGAAAATGAAGGGAGAACTGAAACAGTTGTAGATATAGATATTAAGAAACTGCTTGATCCTGACGGAAACGGAAACAGTTCCGATAAAATCTGGCCTGACAACGGAATAATTTATGCAGATACACCTGTAAGGATAATAAACAGCGAAGAACTTCCGGGGCCTGTAACAATAGTCAGCCCTTATAATGTATATGTAAAAAGTGATTTTAATATGGAATTACCGACTCAGTCAGACTATAACTATCATATTTCAAATCAATCTTATACGAAAAAACAGCCTGCCGCAATATGCAGCACATCAAGGGTATATTTTCTGTCAGCAAGCTGGAAAGACTCTGAACATCCAGCCGGCACAAGGGTATTGAAATATGCCAACGACCCGAAAAAAACAGGATATACCGGTGATGCTTTAAATGTTATGGAAGTCAACGGGGCTATCATAGATGGCGTGCCTACAGTGGATGAAAGGTATTATAGAAAAAACTGGGGAGGTTCAACAAATCCCTTTTATAATAATAATTTAAATAATCAGTGGCCGAATGTAGACGATTTGCTTGAAGACTGGGGAACATCCAGAACTTTAAAAAAGAGAGGCTCTATCATACATTTACAAAATTCCACTATGGCAGACTGGAATAATTCAAATACAGGAAGCGGTATAGCAGCATGGGTTACAGGGGCTCAATATAATCCTCCTTACAGAGATTACGGCCCTGACCCATCTCTTGCTACCAACCACCCCCCGGAATTTCCCAGAGGAGCACAGATTACATCATGGCAATCAGGAGGTGTCGAAAATGAATAATAGTTTACCGAAAGGGACTGTATTACAGGAAAAATATGAAATATACAACTGTATATCATCCAGAGAATTCTGTAATATATATAAAGGCTATGATATTATTAACAAAAAAGAAATAATGATAAAAGAATTACAGAACAGAGCTATAGATATTACTGACAGAGAAGAAGCTGTAAAAAAATTAACTGAAGAAGTAGAAATTTATAAACACTTAAAACATAAATATATGGCGTCGGTTCTGGATTATTTTTCCAGCACAGGTGCTGTATGCACAGAAAACAAACAGTTCATTGTAATGGAATATATAGAAGGTAAGACATTAAGGCAGATAAAAGAGGAAAGAAATATATCAATAGAAGAAATTTCACAATGGATTGAACAGATATGCAATGTGTTTATCTTCATATCCAGAATAAATCCGTCGTTATTATTCTATTATCTGTCACCGGATCATATAATGATAACGAAAGAAAATAATGTAAAATTGATAAACTACGGCCTTATAAGAACATTCAGAAAAGGCCCTTATAAAAACAACCGGTATATGGGTATAGCAGGATATTCTTCCCCTGAACAGTATGGTATAAAAGAAATAGATACGAAGGCAGATATATTTGCTATCGGAACAATTATTTACTATCTGCTCACAGGTGACGACCCGGCAAAACACCCCCTTAATTTTTCTCCTGTAAGAAACTTCAACAATTCTGTTTCAATACAATTTGCAAGATTTGTATCCAGATGTATTCAAATAAATCCGGAAGAGAGATTTGTAAATTTTCTGGATTTGAAAGAAACCTTTAAAACTATTCTTCTTATGGACACACAG
>JBEHWP010000017.1:0-20406 GCA_040217665.1 Vulcanimicrobiota bacterium | reverse complement strand
TGGCAATCAGGGTTCTCCTTTACCGGAAGAAAATACTCCTGATATGCCGACGGGACATGGAAAAGGGCTTAAAGAAATACCCCTTGAATTTTATATAGGAGCAGTGGTTATGATTGTTTTCCCTGTATTAATTTATTTCCTGAGCAGGAAGAAAAAGCAGTGATTTATTCAGAAGCCTGTATGTCCGAAGCCTCCGTTATTTCTCTGTGTTTCATCAAGATCATCTACTGTTTGAAAGGATGCTCTGGTTACTTCCGTTATGACAAGCTGGGCAATTCTGTCACCATGTTTTATGGTAAAAGCCTCTTTACCCATGTTAATGAGAATAACCTTTACTTCACCTCTATAATCACTGTCAATCGTTCCAGGACTGTTCAAGACACTTATGCCATGCTTTAATGCCAGGCCGCTTCTTGGTCTTATCTGTCCCTCAAATCCTTCAGGTATTGCCATGGAAAAACCTGTAGATACAAGTTTTATTTCTCCCGGCTCTATTAAAAGTTCTTCACAGGCATAGATGTCAGCGCCTGATGCGAAATTACTCATATATTCCGGTATTATGCTTTGAGAATTAAGTTTTTTAAATTTTATATCTATATACTTCATAGCTTTATCCTTTCACTATTCACTTCTCACGACTCACGTCTCATTTTAATATCAGATCTGGCTGGCTTATATTGTAAGGCATATTAATTAATTTTCTTAAATTTCTTCCGTTTAAATCAACCATATAGATATTATTATAACCTTTTTCCATATCGGAAATAAAAATAATATGATTTCCTCCGGGAGACCATAAAGGATTCCAGTCTGTTCCATGAGGATTCCTGGTAAGTCGCCTTACATCTGTTCCGTCTGCATTCATAACATATATTTCTGTATTGCCATCACGGTCCGACTGAAAGGCTATTTTTTTACTGTCAGGAGACCAGGATGCAAAATAGTCGTGTCCTTCATTTTTTGTAATATTATTTTTTTCTGTTCCGTCAGGATTTATTGTAAATATTTCTTTATTAATCCTTAATAATATTTCTATAAACATTATTTTTTTTCCGTCAGGAGACCAGGCAGGATGGCTTTCTTTCCATGTGTTATCTGTCAATTTTCTATGATTATCTCCATTACTACTCATTATATAAATACTTCCGTCTTCCTGACTGTAAAGAGCTTCGTATACGATATATCTGTTGTCAGGAGACCAGAATGGATGTAAATTTTTCGCTTTATTGTCAGTGAGTTGTTTTTTCCCCTTACCATCACAGCCTATCAGAAATATATCGGTTTTTTTTCTGGTGCCAGAACTGTAGAGAATTTTTTCCCCGTCTTTTGACCAGGACATGCTCCAGATTTCTTCTGAAGGGTCTGCCACTTTGATTTTATTGGTTCCGTTACTGTTCATGACATATATTTGCGAGTATTTGTTTTCTCTATTGATAAAAGCTATTTTACTGCCGTCAGGAGACCATACAGGAGATGATTTTTTTCCATGATTATCAGAAAGAATGGTTAGTTCCGACCCGTCAATATTAACAGAGTAGATCTTTCTATATTCGGAATTATAATTTATAAAGACAATTTTTACCTTTGTCAGGGATAATCTTATGAGAAGATAGTTAATACCTTTAAATACAAACAATATAACCATTAATATGGAAATACATATAATGAACTTTTGAGTAATCGGTTTACTTACTTTCATCTTTTTCCTTTTTTTTCTTGTTTACCTTTTCTTTATTATGACCATTCTCACCTTCTTGCTCTCCATAATCCTTCCTGTTTTCCCTGACTTTCTTCTTAAGTTTTTTCTCTTCCGAAGATTTTTTAGCGGATATATTGATTTCCTTTTGTTCTACTGGAGAAACTTCTATGTTTTTATCATCTCTGGTTTTTTTTCTGATTTTTTTCTTGATCTTTTTTTCTTCCGAAGATTTTTTAGCAGATATCTCGATTTCCTCTTCTTCTTCAGGAAAATCATCTATAATTAACGAAGAAACCTGTATGATTTCTTTTTCTTCATATTCTTCAAGATCTGAAAAATCAAGGGAAACCACAGTATTTTCAGGAGAATTCTGCAGGTTAATAGGTGTTGAGAATTCCAGACATATACCTGGAATATCTTCAATATCTTCATTTTTTTTCTCTATTTCTATATCCTGAATTCCACAGAGAACTTCTCCCTGAGAAGATAATTCTATTCCTGTAAGATCCATTGAAACAGGACTTTTCTCCTCTTCATATGGTATAAGGCCCACTTTGGTATTTATTTTCTGAAGATGAGTCGGATAATGTTCCAGCAGTTCTAACGGTTCAGGTTCTTTTTCTTTATTTTCTTCCCGGTCTTCATCTATTTCCGCATAAGCTAACATTTCGTCTTCTTCTTCAGTCGGAACGGGGAATGATAACAGATCTTCAATTTTACCTGTGTCCTCCGGCATTTCTTGAAATTCGTATTCTTCATCTGTTAAATCTGCTTCTGTACTGTATGTGAGTATATCTGAGCCGGTTTTTTTATCTGCTTCGACAGGTGCAAGCACATCGATTTCATATTCATCATCTTCTTCGTCAGGATAGACAAGCACTTCTTCACTTTTTTCCTTTTCAGGGACAGTTATTTCTTCGAATTCATAGAATTCTTCGTTATCATCAACTATGTCTACAGGATATGAGAGTAAATCATCTGTTTTATGCTGTTCCGGTAAGGAAATATCTTCATCGTAATAATAGTCCTCTTCTTCCTCATCTGTTTTATATGTCAGAACATCACTGCTACCTTCTTTTTCTGAAGGAGGCAATATTTCCATTATGTATTTTTCATCCATAGGTTCAAAGTCATATTCAGGTTCTTCTTCTCTTTTATTTTCAACTTCAGTTATGATAGTTTTAACGGTTTTGCTCAGATCTTCATAGGGATTATAAAGCTGATCTTCTTCAGGAACCAGTTTTGACTGAAGAAGGGCCATGTCAGGCAATTCTACCTCCTGAGGAGTATCGGGATCTACGAAGAGAAAACCTTTTGCAGATTCGGGATAATCTTTCCAGAGCCTTTTACCGAGTTTTACATTATGATAAAAGATTCTGTAGTCTTTGATATTTATTATATCTTTATCCCAGAGAGGGCTCCCATTAAAGGGGAGTTTTATCATATCATCGGGAGTATATCTGCTTTTAGGAACTTCAAGAAACATTTCTACGTCATCAGATGTAGTTCTTACGGTAATCATGTTCAGTTCCCCTATTTTTTCCGCTTCCAGTATGGCATATACTTTATCTTCATCTTTTATTTTCAGGTGTATGTCACAGCCTTTTTTCGAACCTATTCTGATTGTGTCACCGTATTTCTGAAACAGTTTTTTATCTGTGCAATCCAGCATATATCTCTTGAACCCGCGCGGGTCAAATACTTCAAAGGAGCCTTCAAGTTTTATGAGCTTTTCCAGAACTTTTTTCCTGAGATAGTACCGTACGACAATGGCAATAATAACGAATAATATTAAAGCTCCCAGTGATACCTTATATACGAGAGGTATTACACGCCTTTCTACCGGGATGTCGTGATTCTGTGCGAAATTATAATATTTCTCGTATATATCTTTTTTCTCGGTTATGCTACTTAAAAGATCACAGGCATGCTGGCAGTTATCAAGAGCCATGTCGTTATTGCCTGTTTTTTTATAACAGTAGCCGAGTCCAATATACCATACAGGAACAGTATCTTTATCTTTTTTTATCTGTTTTCTATAAAAGGTGAAAGCTTCTTTAAGATTTTTGTCCGTATATTCGTACATACAGTCCACATATTTCTGATGGGCTTCAAGGCAGTCACTGTTCAGGGTGAAAATTTTCCTGTATTCTTCCAGGGCATCTTTGTAATTTCTTGTATCTATAAAAACCTGGGCCTGATTAAAATGTTTCTGAACTTCCTGATCCAGCAGTGTTGTTTTTTCCTGACCAGAACAGAAAATAGAGGAGAAAATTAATATTATAATACACAGCAAAAATATCTTTTTTCCTGTCATGTCTCTGTCCTTAATTTATATGAGAATCGTAATGAGTAACGGGAGGAACAGATTCTCATCCTTTGTTATGACCGAACCGGTCATGGCTGTAATTACTGGCAACTATCCGTCACGCGTTACGCGTGACTCGTCACGAGAGTATATATATGTATTATTTATGCTTATCCCGGTAACGAGTTGAAGCTTTGAATTTGCTCTATCTCTATTTGAAACTTTACCTGAGAATTTAAAGCGGATAGAACAAATTCTTCTGATTCAACCTGACCATTAACCTTTGATTGCACTTAAAATATTTTTTACTGCTTTTATTAATTCCACAGAATCAAAAGGTTTTGAGAAGTAATGGGCCACACCAAGAGACCTGCTTTTAACAACATCTTTGTCCTGTGATTTTGCAGTGAGTATGACAATCGGTATCGTTCCTGTTCTGGGATTCAGCTTAAGCTGTTCACATACTTCCCATCCGTCCATTTCAGGCATCATAATATCCATTACTATTATATCAGGTAAAAAATCATGGGCTTTCACGAGAGCTTCTTTACCGTTTAAAGCATTTTCAACAATGAAACCTTCCAGTTCAAAGGTCTGTTTTAAGAGTTTCGATATAAATTTATCATCGTCTACGAGTAAAGCTTTGTATTTTTTGCTGTCTTCCTTTGGCAGTTCTTCCATTATCTGGGCAATATAACTTTTAACCCACTGGTCTGTTTCTTCTTCAAGATGTGCAAGAATTGGTTCTCTTGCATCTGATTTCCAAAGTTCTGCCAGTACTTTTGCCGCCTGGCTTCGGACATTTTTGCTTTCATCTTTAAGAGCTTCTACTATAGATTCCCCTGCATGAGTATCATTTAACAATCCCAGGGAATTCAGTGCATTAAATCTTGTATTCCAGTCAGGGTCCTTCAGGGCTTTAATCAAATGAGGAGATGCTTTTTTATCTCCTATTTTTCCAAGTGCCTCTGCTGCATTTTTCCTTACTTCCCAGTGAGGATCCTGAAGAGCTTTTAAGAGGCTGTCCAGACATGTGGCATCACCTATTTTCCCCAGAGCTTCTGCTGCAATGCTTCTTGTTTCATAGCTTTCATCATTAAGGAGTATGTTTAATATCGGTTCTATGGCATTTTTTTCCCTCAATTTACCCAGGGTTTCAGTGGCATTTCTTCTGATCTTCCATTCTTCGCAGGAAAGAACTTCTATCAATACAGGGGTGATTTCCTGTATTTTAACAATGCCTGCCGCTTCACATGCTCTTGCTGCTATGACAGGATTTTTATCTCTTATGGCATTTATTAGAGCTTCTGTCTTGCCGAGCAATGCGAGTGATTGAGCTACTTCTACCTTTATGGCCGGCTCTTCCGCTACTTTTTCCAGGTGCTCGACAGCTCTTCTGTCGTTAAGCTTTCCGAGAGCAATAACAACCTGGCGCTGTACGCCGGGGCTCTGGTCCTTAATGGCTTCACAGAGAAATCTGGTGGCTTCCGTACTTCCAAGATCCCCGAGTGCCTTGGCAGAAAGTTCCCGTATTGATGCATTTTCATCTTTTAAGAGTGAATTTGCTAAAGGCTCAAGAGCTTTTATATTTCCGAGTTTGCCCAGAAGCCATATTGCTTCTTTCCTTGCTTTACTGTCTTTACTGCCTAATTGATTGATTAATTCATTTATTTTTTCTTCCATAAAATATGTATGAGATATTATTTATCGTGACAGGTAACGCGTGATGCGTAACGGGAGGATTTGTCATATAAATAAATTCTCTTTATTTCACCTTCTTTATATAAAATATATCTTCAGGAAATGTTGAAGAGCGAACAGAAAATTACATCCAACTCACTACTCACTGATTCCCGGATATCACTCTGTTATATTATATCAGTAAATGACATACTATTCTATATTTGAAATGATAATAATTTACTGACTGCTTTTACTACTTAAGTCTGGCCTATTCCGGGCTCATAGCAGTACCTTCTGTATTATAATGATTTATTAAATCCCGGTCAGCCTATAATCAATTCCTGCAAATAGGTCTTTGCATTTTCTATTTCCGAACCGTCAGGTTCGAGTTCTATGTATTTTTTTAGATTTTCTATAGTTTCCCTTTTTTTATTCTGTTTTTTATAGGCAAGGGCGAGCTCATAATGGATCTTAGGTAAATTTTTCGCTTCAGGAAGGGCTTTTTCAAAATGTTCTACCGACTTATCTATATTATTCTGCTGTGCATAGATCCTTCCGGAAGCATAGTGGGCATAGCAATCTTTCGGTTCTAATTCCATAACTCTCTCATACTGTGAGAGAGCTTTTTCAAGGTCACCCATGGCATTGTAAGAAAGACCTAATTCATAATTACCTACAATGTTAGACGGGTCGATTTCAATAGCTTTTTTATAGTGTTCCACCGCTTCAGGAAAATTTTTATTTTCATAGTAAAGGAGTCCCAGATTACAGTATGCAAATACCGATGCTGCTTCGAACCCGATAGATATGGCTCTGCCGTAATATTCTATTGCTTTTTCCGGTTCCCCGAGATCCTTATAGATTGCTCCGAGATTATTATAGACCCAGGGATAATCAGGATTTATTTCCATTATTATATTTGCATAGTTAATAGATTCTTCCATATTACCTGTTTCATAATGAAGGAGACACAGGCTATTATAAATTTCGACATTCTGCCGATCCATCTTTGCCGCCTGTTCATATTGTTCTATAGCAGCCAGAAGATCTCCCTGTTCTTTAAAGGTTACTCCCTGTTTTATATAACTGTCCAGTGTTTCTCTTTCTATTCTTTTTAAGTTTTCCAGTTCCTCTGAAATTTTCGTGGCAGTCTCATCTTCAGGTGATGTCATATCAAGGGCCTGATGAAAATAAATTTTTCCCTGTTCTTCATCTCCGCAGAGTAAATAGATTTTTCCGAGGGAATAATAATAATCGGGATTATCGGGTTCAATAAATATGAGTTTCTGGTAATAATGGATTGCCATATCGTATTTTCCCTGCATCTTATATATATTACCGATGGTAAGGAGTGATTGCTTATCTTTGGGTATCTGTTCCAGAACAATTTCATAGTGTCTGATAGCTTTATCAAAATCTTCGTTTGCCTGTGAGCATAAAGCCAGTCCTCTATGGGCTTCCATATGGTGGGGTGATGACTTCAATGCTTCCAGGTAGCAACTGATTGCTCCTTCAATATCGCCTTTATTAAAATAAATATTGCCCATAATAAGGTTAAGGTTTTCATCTTTTGGATTCAGTTCCAGTGCAGTTTTGTAATTTTCTTCAGCTATATCCGGTTGATTAAGTCCGGTATATATATCGCCGAGCTTTGTGAAAACTATAAAATTTTCTCTGTCTATTTCAATAACCTTTTGGAAACATTCTATTGCTTCATCAATTCTGTTATTTTTTTCATAGAGATTTCCAAGATCCTCCAGGGCAGGTATATGATATGGATCCAGATCCAGTGCTATAAGGTAGTTTTCTACAGCCAGTTCGTTCTCTCCTTTTTGTTCGTAAAGTGCAGCCAGATTGGAATAGAGATCAGGATAAATAGAACCTTTCTCAGATGCTATTTGAAAATGTCTGAAAGCCATGTCGTCATTGCCTGTTTCGAGACAGTTTGTCCCTACTATATAATTTGCATCAGGATCGTCAGGAATTCTGTTTAGTACTTTTTCTGCAAACTGAAGAGCCATATCAAGGTTATCTTCTTCTATATAAAGATTTGCAAGACATCTGCATACTTCATAATTATCTGGCTCTGCTTCCAGTGCTTTTGTCCACATAAGTATGGCGGAATTATTATCTCCGTTTACCCTGTAGATAGTGCCGACGTTTATATAAATACCTGTATCGGGAGTATTATTCAATATAATCTTTTGATAATATTCAAAGGCTCTGTTATAATCATTTCTCTTCATTGATATATCTGCAAGATAATGTAAAGCATTTACATGTTCAGGATCCATTTGAAGAATTTGTAAATACAGTGTTTCACATCTGTTATAATCTTCAATATCTCTATATAAATCTACAAGTGTCAGTAATATATCGGTATTATTCTGGTTTATAGAAAGTATTCTTTCATATAGTTCTATGGCATTTTTTTTATTATCTGCACTTATATATAACTGTGCCAGTTCGTTCAGTATATGCAGATTTAAAGGGTCGATTTTTAAGGCTGTAACATAATTATCTATAGCTTTTTCCCTTTTATTCTGTTCGACAAATATATCTGCAAGTTTGATATAGACTTCTACTCTGTCAGGATTAAGCTCAAGAGCTTTCTGGTAATTATTAATGGCTAAAGATGTACTGCCTCCCTGAAGCAAATAAATATTACCAAGATTGATATAGGCTTCACCGTCGGAAGGATCGCATTCCTGGGCTTTCATGTAATATTGAAGAGCATGGCTCATGTCTCCTGTTTTTTCCCAGATTCTACCAAGCAGGTTATATATAAAAGGTGACGGTCCTCCCAGATTAAGGGCTGTGTCCAGGTGAGTATAAGCCTTCTCGAATTCATTTACAGCCATATAAATCTCTCCCAGATTTAGATGGATAATATCAATATCCGGTTCAATCTTCATTGCCTGTTCAAAACTTTCAATGGCCAGGGAATATTCTTCCCTGGATTTAAAGATTATACCTATATTAATATATGAATCTGTAAAATCAGGATTTATATCTATAACCTGTCTGTAGTGTATAAGAGCTCTGTCAAGGTCTCCTGCCCTGTGATAGATATAGCCGAGATTGTTGTGACATTCAATATTATTTCCGTTCATTTCAAGAGCTTTTATATAATATTCTTCCGCTTCTTTATATTGTTCCATTGAAAAACTGATATTACCGAGTTCCATATATATGGAAGAATTTTCCAGGCCAAGTTCAAGAGCTCCTCTGAGATAATTCAGAGCCTCATCTATCTGTCCTGTTCTGCTTGAAATTATACCGAGATTCCCGTAGGCACCGGTTAAATTCGGATTGAGTTCCTTTGCCTTTAAGGCATATTTCTGCCCCATGGAATAATCTTCCAGGTCTATATAACAACTGGAAAGACCCAGGTAGGCCAGCGGCATGGACGGCTGCAGATTTATTGCTTTAAGGTATGTGGTTATAGCTTTGTCCAGAATACCCTGTGCTTTATAGGCAGAAGCAAGTCGATAAAATACTTCAAAATTAGGACTGAGGGAAGATGAGGCTTTTTGCAGATGAATTATGGCTCTGTCGAACTGTCCTGTCTCACAGTAAAGTTCGCCTGTTTTGTAATTCATTGTACTGTCATCAGGGAAAAGTCTCAGAAATATTTCAGACTGTTCAATGGCTTTATTCAGTTCATTATTCATTATGTAGCATTCTATGAGCATACTGTGGGCCATGCCGTAATTAAAATCCAGTTCTATAGCCTGTTTGTAATGTTCTATAGCGTGAGAGAATATTCCGTTTTCTCTGTAATATTCCCCTATGTCATAATAAATATCAGGATTTTCCGGATTTTCCTCTAAAAGTTTTCTAAGATTTTCTATACTCACTCTGAAGACCTCGCTATTTATTATCTGAACAGTATTAACAAGTAATCCTTTTTTATTAAGGCAGCTAAATCCATACTGATTGCTACGGAACAATGGATGAGAATACCGTAGAATATGGAACGGGTTCTTAAGGCTATCATACCAAGTATTATACCTGCTATGATAGATGCCAGTGCTTCAAGAAAAGGTTTCTGGAAATGAATCATGCAATAAGGCACAACCATCATAAAGATTGAATAAATACCAAAGTTTTTTTCCAGTTGAAAGATCATATAGCCCCGGAAAAAGAATTCCAGAAAACAGAACTGTAAACAGTAAAATACTTCGAAAATTAAAAAATATTTCCATTCCCCGGGAGGGGGCTGAATAAAGGGATAGGTTCTCAGGAAAGATTCCTGAAAAGAAGCTATAAGAACTCCTATAAGAACTATGAAGTAAAAACTGGTGTAAATCCAGAGATGTTTGCTTATACCTTTTATCTTCAGTCCATATTGAAATATACTTTCTTTGAAGATAATTTTTGTTATAATCGACGGTATTATAAAATAAGATATACAGCACATACATGACCAGTAGATTGTAGCCCAGAATTCCACTTTCCATGTAAGAGGTGCTGAAGGATAAAATTTTTTGAAGAAAAATACAAAGGTATTACCACTGCCTATAAATCTGTTTATTGTAAGACACAGAGCAATACTTATCATTACAATTACAGGTCTGTAATCAATTTCTTCAAGATTGAAAAATCTTTTTATACTTATAAAGTCAAATAATTTTATATCTTTTGTTTCCATATTTTCCATATTAATAAAGCAATTTGGCAAGAGCTATAGATTTCAGTCTTGTTTCAGATGTGTCTGTTCTGGACAGATATATAATAGGGAAGTCTGCTCCTGCAACACAGGCTGCTACTTTTGCCTTTGCAAAATAAGTTAAAATTTTATAAAGAATATTTCCTGTTTCTATATTATGTAATAATAATATATCAGCTTTACCTGCTACAGGACTTTTTATGCCTTTGATTTTTGCCGCTCTTTCCGATATGGCATTGTCCAGTGCCAGAGGGCCGTCTACTATGGCATTTTTTATCTGACCGGTACTGGACATCTTGGCTATTATAGATGCATCAACTGTTGAAGGCATAGCCTTGTAATTGATTTTTTCTATAGGCGTAATCATTGCTACAAGTGGTTGCTCAAGACCGAGTTTGTTTGCAGTTTTTATGGCATTTTCCAGTATTTCAACCTTGTCGGAAAGGGTGGGAGCAATATTTATACCTGCGTCTGTAACAAATATTATTCTGTCATAACCCGGTATCTCAAAAAGCCCTATATGACTTAAGAAATTTACTCTGCCCTTTTCTTTTTTCTTTTCTTTTATGGCTTTCAGAAATTTAGACGGATGGGAAATGCCGTTCATTATACCATGAACATCTCCGTTATATACCAGTTCTACAGTTTTTTCAGTCGCCTCATCTTCATCTTCTACATGGATAACATTAAAATCAGATATTTTTTCTCCGAGATAATCTTTTATTTTATCTCCATGTCCGATAATTGTAAATGAAGCAAGGTTTATTTCCGTAGCTTTAACCAGTGTATCAAGCAATTCAGGATCATGGGCAAAGGATACTGCAATTTTTATCGGTTTAAGTAATCCCGCTTTTGTACACAATTCTTTCATTGTCTTGAACATGTTAATTCCACCTCCCTTATAACAATCGATAGAGCAATAGATAGTAATTTATTTTCTTCAGAGTCGGAACGGGATGTTAATATAACAGGAGCCTGTGCTCCTATTACTATGCCGGCCATTTTTGCTCTTGCGAAATAAATAAGTCCTTTATAGAATACATTTCCTGCATCTATATCGGGAACTATAAATATATCAGCTTCTCCTGCCATAGGTCTTTCATAACCTTTTATTCTGGCAGCTTTATGGGAGATAGCCAGATCCAGTGATATTGGGCCTTCTATATTTGCCCCCTTTATCTGACCGCAATCTCCCATTTTTGAAATCAGTGCGGCATCAACACTTGATGGTATAGATGAAAGATCTACTCTCTCAAAAGGTGTGATAAGAGCCACATTGGGTAACATATTCCCCAGACAGTGGGCTACATATATGGCATTTTTACAGATATCTACTTTTTCTTCTATACCGGGTTTAATATTTATTGCCACATCGGACAGATACATTAATTTATTTACTCCATCTACTTCAAAAACTCCTACATGGCTTAAAATTTTATCTTTTTTTATACCATTTTCCTTGTTTAACAGGGCTTTTAAGAAGGTTCCCGTAGGAATATCGCCTTTCATCAACAGATCCACTCTGCCTCTGTGAAATAAATCAAGTGCCTGTAGAGCAGCTTTTTGTGGAACAGGTTCATCTATTATTTCAATATCGGGTTTCAATTTTATTTTTTCTGAAATTTCTTCTATCTTTTGCCTGTTTCCTACCAGTATTGCCCTGGCAATATTTTCGGAAATAGCTATTTTTATAGCGCCCAGCACATCGTCATCCTCGGCTGCTACAACACCAATGGTTTTCTTTTTACTTTTTCTTGCCTGCTCAAGTAGTTCTGACATGTTTTTTATTACCATAAAATCACCTCCACCAAAGATTACTCAAAATGGAATTTCTCCTTTACCGTTATAAATCCTTCTATGAAAAAAGATAGACAGAAAACTTCTTATCTGGTAAAATAATATAGCCTTCAGCAATCAGCAGTCAGCAATAAACTGATGAGTGAAGTTGTTTCCGGATTTTATTATAACATATAAAATTTGATTGAGAAGATAAAATATTTTTACTGAATAGATAGAAGGTGAATTTCAGTGGATGAATTAAGGGAGAAGATAAAGAAAACAGGAAAGAAAATAAATGCGGAGAAAAATGAAGAAATTATTAAGTATAAAGAGTTAAAAGAAAAATTGGAAAAAACACTGGAAGAACCTTTAGACAGGACGGAAAAAATGGAAACTGTAAGAGAATTTATCGAGAGATATAAAAGGTGAAAGGATTGTGGGGGATTGGTAAAAGAAATAAAGAGTAACTCTTTCTCCAGGATTTTAAGAATTCTTTATGAAGGTAAAAATCGTATACCGAGGAATAAAATGATTTATTATATAGTTTCCTCGTCATTGATATTTTTAATGAGGAGAAACCTTAAAAGACCTCCTGCAGAGATAGATAATATTATACTTGATATGGACAGGACTCTTCTTACAACCAATATAGGGAAAGAAGCTTTGATCCTGTGTTATGGTAAAGAAAAAGCTGATTATATAGAACACTCTATTATGAGGCGCGTTGCCAATGGCATTCTGTCTCTTGGAGAGGCTATGTTAATGGCAATTAATCATCTCGTAGACGGAAAATTTTCTCTTAAAGAGCATGATGAGCTGATGGATAGATGTGTAAAAGGGGAAATTATAAGGCATAATTTACTTAATTCCATATTAAATCTTCAGAAAAAAGGAAAAAGAATAATCCTTGCTACTATGAGTTCCTATGATGCAGCCAATTATATTGCCGGTAAATATGGCTTTTTCGGTTCTATAGGAACTGTGGAAACCTACAATGATGATGGTAAAATGACCGGCTGCACTCAGGTAATATGCGATGAAAATAAAGATGTAAATGGTGTCAAATTCAGAACTAAAACATATATTTTAAAAGAAATGTTTGAGCGGAATAAGCTTGTATTTGAACCGCAGAGAACAGCTATTATAACGGATGATCTTACCGATTTACATATTATGAGGGAAGTTGCACTTGCAATATTTCTTAAAGTAAAAGAACCTACTAAAATTCAAAAACTCTGTTACAGGCTCAAATTATTTGATCAGGCTATTCATGAAGATGAAGATTTAGAGAAAATAATTTTAGTGAAGAGCGGAAAACAGTGAACAGTGTGAACAGTGAGCAGTGACCAGTGACCGGTGTAATTAGCTTATTATTTCTTGTAACTGCTAACTGAATTATACGGAGGTGAGCTTTATGGCCGGGAATGAACAGAAATCTGGAGGACAGAAGGGTGGAATGCCGGTACCTTTTATTATGTCTCAATTAAAGCCGTCTGGCACAACGTCAGGCTCAGGAGCTTCATGGCACATGTCTCAACTTAAGAAAAATGTATCCTTTGCAGCTACAGAGTCTCCTCTTGAAGGCCTTACAAAAAGAGATGGCAGTGATTCTTTTCAGGTAGCTGCTGAAAAGGAAGAGCCAGGTTTTGAGCATGCTGATGACGGCTTGCAGCAAAAAATGGATGCAGATTCTATGGGAATAGACGGAGAAGAAGAATTTGTTGACAGAGAGAAAGAAGAGGATGATGAGAACTGGGAGAGTGAAGAAGATTATTTTCAGGAGCTTTCCGAAAGGAATGCTCTTCTTGAAGAAGCTCTCAGAGAAAGAATACAATCTCCCTTTCCTCCTGTATATAACCAGATTGTTACTCTTACAGAAGCTCTTGTTTCCGGTAAATCAACCTTGAAGCCTCCTGTTTATTATGTTGACGAAATTGATAGTTATATCCAGAAAAAAATAAAGATTTTTTCCGCTCTCCCGAAGGTGGATAATATATCTATAACGAGAAGCAATCAATTAATGCTTGACGGATTTAATTTACTTATAGAAGTATGCAATGGCTTTCGGAAGTATATAGATAGTCCTGCACCATATCATATTGAGCTTATAAGGCAGCTCACAAAACAGGCAAATGAATTCTTTTCCGAAGGTAAATCTCTTTTACTCAGCGTAAAAATAGAAGAAGAGAAGTAGATGATTTTGTATAATCTGCCAGGTTTATGCAGAGGATACTATTAATTTTTTAAGAAGGATTTCCTGAAGTAAAGATGAATAATTATTTACTGAGTGAAGCATAAATAATACATATATACTCTTGTGATGCGTTTATCCCTGAACATTAAGCATTACGAGATCGTTATTTATGGATAGTTATGAAACTGACTATAATGATATGTTATGAAAAAAGGAGAAGAGAATATGAGTAAGTGTGTTATTCTTCAGAAAATAATTTTACTGTCAATGATGGCTATTATAATATGTACCTGTGGATGCAGTTTTGATGTATATAAAAAAACTAACTATGTTTCCAGTGTGACAGCTGTAATAAAACAACAGCAGGAAGAAGTGGATAATTACGTTACTCTGACTACAGATGTATCAGAAAAGAATATGTCCCTTGAGGAAGCAAAGAAAATTTTTGAAAAATCCAGAGACAACCTCCTTCAATTTAAAAAAGATCTGGAAGCTATTGTCCCTCCCGGAGATTATACAGATGAACATCAGAATTTTATAAAAGGATTTCAACTGTCTGTTGAGGCAGTAGAAGGTTCTATGGCTATTCTGGATATAAAAGATGAGAAGGAGAAAAATAAGAAAATAGAAGAAATAAAAGGGAAAATTGTCGAATATAGAAAATTAATTAAACTTGGCCTGAATAGTATAAGTGTTGATTTACGTTAAATTATTTTATAGAATACTCAATCTCTGTCATGGCCGCCGGGTATTTCTACTTTTTTATAACCTTCTGCCATTGCTATTCTTTCCATTACAGGGGGATGACTGTACAGAGCCCAAGCAAGGAATTTATTCGGTGTTATTTCCGAAAAATTTTGTAATGCCAGTCTCTGGTGCAGTTTTACACATGCAGAAGGATTTTCTGTGAGTTCCAGAGCAGTCATGTCTGCCTGCCTCTCAAAATGGCGGGATATCATATTCTGCACCGGCAGAGAAAATAAATTAATAATTAAGAATAATAATATTATTAGAGGCAATGTTTTTATATCTGAATGGGAAGAAATGTTTAATATATGGCCCATGCCGGTTAATATCATATAAAGAAAAAATAAAAAACAGAAACCGGCAATAATGCACATTCCAATACCTTTAATGATGTGATGGTATTTCCAGTGTCCTGCTTCATGAGCTATTATGGCAAGTGTTTCATCAATAGAATAGTCTTTTAATGTATCATATAAAATTATCCTTGTAGTACTGCCCAGGCCTATAAAATAGGCATTCCCTTTTTTAGTCTGACTGCTTGCGTCCATAATATATATATCTTTGACATTAATACCTGCTTTTTTTACCAGTTCTATAGTTTTTTCTTTTAATTCCCCATCAGCCAGTGGTGTGAATTTATTAAATAGAGGAAGAATTAATACGGGCATGGCAAAGGCACTTAATATGACAAATATGGAAAAACCTGTGCCGGCTAAAATCCACCAGTGGGAAGGGAATTTTCTTATCAATAAATAGAACACTGTTATACCTGTAATAAATACTGCAGCAGTCAGAAATTCTGCCAGTAAATATCTTTTTATCCAGTCAGAAAATAGCTGGTTTGACAGGGAAAATTTGTGTTCATATATAAAACCTGTATAAAGATGGAGGGGAAAGATAATAATATTCCAGAGAATGATAAGGTATGATGCATATACAGAGGGTACAAGCCACACATGCTTTCCTGCTATGTTATTACTGAATTCTGCCGCCACTCTGTTGAGAGGTGTGAGAAAAAATAAAACCAGAAATATAACAGAAAGTAAAGTTTCCAGAGCAAAGAACCAGTATTTTGGTATTCTGTAATTTTGAGCCAGATTTATTTGTTCCCTTGTAAAATAATCTTCTGCCTTCAGGTTCAGTCCTTCGCCGGGGAAAGCCATTATTATTTGGGTCAGGAGGAAAAAGATAATAGCCGAAATTATAATTTTATTCAACTTCTGTACCTTCCATTAAAAGATGGTGTTTTTAAGCCTGTCAGATATAAAATCCTGCTTTTCTTAAATCCTGAATATCCCGGTCAGGTAATTATAAAAATTCCTGTCTCCATGTAATTTTTTCTTTCTTTAATATAGCCTGAATCGCCAGGGCACATTCAATTCTTTTTTTCTGAAGGGCACAGCCTGTTTCATCGGGTATTTTTATATCTTTATTTATAGAGTAGGCATTGGCATAACATCCGCCTGAACAGAAAAATCTGGCCCAGCAGTCAGGGCATTTTTCTTTTTCAAAAATCGTCATTTTATGGAAATTTTTTCTTATCTCATGGTTCCTTATTCCATTCTCAAGATCTCCCACTCTGAAATCTTCGTAATTGACAAGCTGGTGGCATGGATAGAGGTGTCCTTCGGGAGTTACGGCAAGATATTCTGTACCTGCTCCGCACCCTTTAAGCCGTCTCAGCAGGCATGGCCCTTTGAAGATTTCCAGGTTAAAGTGAAAAAAGTTAAACGGGTTCCCTGATTTTATTCTTTCAATATATGCTCCGGCAAGTTTATCATATTCTTCATAAAGAACAGGTATATCAGATGTTTCTATGGAATAATCCCTGTCTACCGATACTACAGGCTCAAGAGATATATTCTTAAATCCCTGATCTGCAAGGTGGAGAACTATATCTGAAAAATTCAGACTCTTTTTAGTATAAGTTCCTCTTATATAGTAGTTTTTCCCTGCCCTTTTTTCTATGGCTTTTTTGATTTTAGGCAACACCTCATGATAGGTTCCCCTTCCGTCAATATGAACCCTCATAAGATCGTTTATTTCCGGGGGACCGTCAAGACTTAATATAAGACTTATATTTTCCCTGTTTAGATAGTCGATTATTTCATCTGTAAGTAAAATAGAATTTGTCGTAAGGGTAAATCTGAAATTTTTTTCTTTTTCTATTTCTATTTCATGGGCTCTGTTTATTGCCGCCTTTACTGCGGAAAAATTCATGAGCGGTTCTCCACCGAAAAAGTCTATTTCCAGATTTCTTCTCGTGCCTGAATGTTCTGCTATGAAATCCATAGATTTTGCTGCCACTTCTGCCGGCATGTGGGAACGATTTCTTCCGAACCCTCCTGTTTTTGCAAAACAGTAGCGGCATCGAAGATTGCAGTCATGGGAAATATGAAGGCAAAGAGCTTTTACAGGTAACCCATCTTCCTCTGAAGGTTGAGGAAATTTTGCGGGACGAGTAAATAAAAGACCTTTATCTTTTAGATGTTGAAGTTCCTTCTGTGCTTCAATAATAGATTCGACGGGATATCTGTCTTTTAGCTGATTTACAATATTTTCTGAGAAATTATCCAGAATATCCTTCTCATCTTCAGAAATAAATTGGCCTGCATATCTGTCTTTAAATTGCCTTATATGGCCGGACAGAATATCCAGAATATCCCATGTTATGTCATCAATAATATGTAAAGCTCCTGAATTTATATCAAGCAGGAGCTTTATATCTTTTACCTTAAATTTATGTATATCCACGGTTTAGCCCCGGTTTTCACATTCCTGGTTGCTTACGGTGCAGGAAGTTTTACAGGCAGACTGACAGGAAGTTTTACATTCTCCGCAGCCGCCTTCCATCATTTTTCCATAGGCAGATAACGTTATTGTTTCAATATGTTTGCAAGTTTCTTTTTCTTTCATAATAAAAGAAAACCTCCTTTAGTAAAATACTTTACATATAATATTCTCAGAAAGTTTTTTTGTCAATAGTTTTGAAGGAGAAAAACGGGGGAACTAGAAAAATATATGCGTAACGCTTAACGCGTAAAAACATTACGCATTATTTATCAAGATTACGGGAGAGTGATTGGCTTGAAATTAAAAATGATAGTAATTTTTTTTGCAGGATGTCTTGTCAGTACTATAATTACTTCTGTAGCAGGAAGTAAACCTGTTCTGGTTGGTCTTAATTTTATGGCAGGGAAAAAACCTTCCTCTATTGTGACAGGTGATTTTAACAGGGATAAATTTCCCGATCTTGCCGTTACAAACGAAAAGGATAACAATGTTTCTATTTTACTCGGAAACGGCGATAATACCTTTCAGCCCCAGAAAATTTTTGCTGTCGGAGAAGAACCCGGAGCTATTATAACAGCAGATTTCAATAAAGACGGCCATGCAGATCTGGCAGTAGCCAATAAAGGCTCTAATAATGTAACAGTTTTGTCCGGCGGCGGCGACGGATATTTTCATCAGGGCGGAAACTATCAGGCAGGAGAAGAACCGTCAGGTCTTACTTCTGGAGATTTTAATAATGATATGATACCGGATATTGCAGTGGCAAATTATAAATCAAATGATATTTATATATTAACCGGCAGGGGAGACGGTACATTTCAGGGCGCAGGCAGTCTGCATATAGCAGAAGGGCCTCTTTCTCTGGATACAGCTGATTTTAATGATGATCATCAGGTAGATCTGGTCTGTGCCAATTATAAGTCAAATAATGTGTCAGTTTTTATTAATCAGTAGGGGAGTGAGTGGTGAAGAGTGAAAAGTGAAGTGTGAGAAGGGACTAACCATGTTCGACCGGTACCCGGTGAAATCATGTATCACGCATCATTAACCACCCGTTACGCGTTACACATTACGCGTCACGATTATAGCATCACGCATTACGATTTTTATGAAACGATACGAACAATTTATAAATAAATTCAGTGGAAAAATACTGAAAGATGAAGTTCTTTCAGAACACAGTTCATTTAAAATAGGTGGGCCTGCCGATATTATGGTTATGGCCTGTACTGCAGATGTTCTTAAAGAAGCTGTTTCTATGTGTCTTGACCTTGATATACCTTTTTTTATTCTCGGAGGAGGAACAAATATAGTCTTTCATGATAAGGGATTTCGAGGCATAGTTATAAAGAATTTATGCAATAGTTATTCTGTGGAAAGGAAAGAAGTATTTGTTGAAAGTGGAGTTATTATAAGCAGGTTTGCAGAGGATATGGCCGGAAAATCTCTAAAAGGTCTTGAAGCACTTGGAGGCCTTCCCGGCACAGTAGGAGGTGCAATAGTCGGTAATGCAGGTGCCTATGGCGCATCTATAGGAGACATTCTGACTTCTGCAAAGATATTTTTTTTAAAAGAAAGAAAAACAGTTGAAGTAGAGAGGGATTTTTTTGATTTTCGCTACAGATATTCCCGTTTTAAAACAGGTGAAGTAGAAGGTGTGATTCTGTCTGCCATACTCCACATGGAACAGGGGAACAGAGATGAACTTTTATCTTTTATAGAAAAAGACAGATATAAAAGAAAAACTCTTCATCCGACAGAACCTTCTGCCGGATGTATCTTTAAAAATATAGAGATAAGTGATGAAAAAATCGATTTTTTAAAGAATAAAATGCCATCTTTTCATCTGAAAGAAGTAATTGTCCACAATAAATTGCCGGCAGGGAAATTAATTGAACTGGCAGGGCTTAAAGGTATGTTTTCAGGAGATGCCTGTGTTTCAACTGTTCATGGAAATTATATAGTAAACAGGGGAAAAGCTACAGGTGAGCAGGTTAAAGAACTTATATCTATTGTAAAAAAGAAGATAAAAGAAGATTTTTATATAGATTTTGAAGAAGAAGTGCTGTTTGTACCTGAACGTCTGGGAAACAGGGTTTCCGTATAGAAGAGGTAGTCCTTGAAACTGTCAGACAATATGTTCTTCCCATCTTTTAAGCAATGTAACTGACTCTACAGGTGAACCATAAACAGTTCCGTCTGACATACCTATAAGAGATTCTACAGGAAGATTACTGGAAATATTTTCTATATGATTTTTTTCGAAAAATTCTTTATTCCCTTCTTTTAAATTACAGGTAATAATATATAAAATATGTTCCTTCAAAACAGCATTATTTTCTCCTATATGAAGATACATTGCAATACCCCGTTATGTTTATTTTTAACTATTCTATATTATCACTCTATTTGATAAAATTCAATATGATAGTGTTTTTTTACGACAATATGTAGATTCACTTTTACCGGAAATTGCACTTGATTTCATAAATTTATTACTGACGTGAGCATAAATAATAAATATATGCTCA
>JBEHWP010000016.1:0-22012 GCA_040217665.1 Vulcanimicrobiota bacterium | reverse complement strand
GTAAGCATAATTACTACTATAATATAAATAAGTGTTATCTGTGCAAATATTATAAGCGTCTGCTACTTCAGGTGAAATGTCCGTCCCCGGCGCGCCATTCAGAGAGTAAACTTTAATCACGCCATTATCAGGACAGCCCAGGTAAATGGTACCTTCAGGGGCTACGATTTTACTCCTGAATCTATGCTCCTTTTCATCCGGTATTTCTATATTACTTTTACTTAAAATCCTTAAAAGCCCTTCCTTACCATAGGGGACACCGATAAATATACCGTCATCTTTTTTATATTTTTCATTAGTATTTACCGGTTTCAAAGACGGCATTTCTATTGTTTTATCGCCCATTACAATGGCATCATAAATATCATTATCCCTTTCTCTTGATATTTTCCCGGTCAGCAGATTGTTCGTGCTTTTATCCGAGGCAATTTTATTCATCACTTTTAAAGTATCATAAACAGACATTATTCACGCCCCCTGCAATTCATTACTACGCGCTGTTCCCCGCCTGATGCGTTTAATATCTCGAAATCAGTTATTCTCTCTACCGATTGTTTATTTAAAAGAGATATTTCTATTTCCGCCAGATCTCCCAGTTTTATATCCCAGTTTGCCACCGTGTTTATCCCGATATTTTCATTTCTTTCAGATTCGCTCACTGCAAGCTCACCCACACGTTTAGCAGTGTCATCATCCGGTATCATATTATTTATAATATCGGAACCGGCTCTTTCTTCTCCATGCTGCAGGTCAATAGTAGAATATTCATTTATACACTTCCAGTTAAACCCTTCGCGCCAGATTGTCTGTTGCTCCGTCCATTCCTCTATAGTTTTAGGTATTTTTTCCGTTACTGTTTCATACTCCTGAGTAGAATTGTAATCTGAAGCAGTATCAGGAGGAGGGTCTTCCGTAGATTCAGCATAAGGAGTGGATGGAGGTTCAGTCGTAGTCTCATATTCATCTTCATTCGGAGGAGGAGTATAAGTCTCCCAGAATACCTGTATATGAATCTCTCCGGCTTCGGATCCTATCGTTGCTGTCAATCCTGGAGGTATCCCGATTCCGCCTGCGTAAGTAACAGTTTTTTGGGATTTTAACGTGTAATAATAATTTATTCCACGGCAAACTTTTTTACCATCTGCGGTTGTTTCTATTCCGTAAGGAGAGCCTATTCGGCAGCTATTTTCAAGCACTGAATAATTACCAATTTTAGCTACTTCTATCCCATCTACAAGAGCTAATTCACCAAAGGGATATTTTTCCTCTTTATTGATTATATCTTTCGTTGGATCTGATTTAAAGATAATAATGGGTGATACTGACATAAACTATCTCCTATAAATATATTCCAAGCCCGCGATTAACAGCCGCCTGCACTTCATCTATGCTCTCTGCTGATGCGCGAAAACTACCTGCTCCGTGCAGAGGAGTCCCATAAATCGGCTGGGCAGTGTTGGGTGAACCGGGTGAAGTAGAAGGCGGCACTGGAGCCTCTTTCGGTATCTGCTTTGTAACCTCTTCATAAACAGTAGTAACATTCTTGACCGCAGTCTTTACTATTTCAGACGGACGAATTACGTTAATAGTATTAAACTTATCTACATTGTCAGTCTGGAGTCCAAATTCACCCCTTGTAAGGCTTTCCGGTATTCTCCAACTGGCAATCTCCGGGTATTCCGAAGGGAGCGGGATTTTCCTGAAAGTAATGTTGTTTTTTAAATAAGGAAGCTCGTTTGTCGATATGGCTCTATTTAAAATAATCGGATTTACGACATATTCCAGCGCCCCCGCCTGGCAGATCTGCTCTATAAGTTCAACAGGCGGTTTCCTCTGGCAGTGCAATTCCGAAATTATATCAAAAGGCACGCCCTGATATTCGATATTCGGATACTCTTTTACTACCTCCTCGCCCTGATTATCCACTACCTTTTTAGATATATCTTTTATTGCCCAGTCTGATTTCAATACATTTATCATTACTACCGGCAGATGTTCGTCGATGTCTTCCTGAAAAATTAAATAGTCGTTTTCGGAATCATAGGTAGTCTGCTTATTCCAGGAACTCTGCTGTGAAGTGTATTGATATCGAGTAACAGGAGTAACGCCATACCTGTGATCTGTCGAAACAACTTTCGCTAAAGCGGGAGGCGCTTCAGTAAAAGTGACTTCTCCGGTATTTGCGTCGTAAACTTCAACTGTTAATTCGTGCTCAGTATAAGGATCGAAAGTAACGTAATATGCTTTTTCTATGTTCTGTATAGGGACAAAACGACTTATAGGAGTGAACGTTTTTCTTGCTCCGTCTGCAGCTTCCCTATAAGAGCAATTAACTACAAGCATATATTCACTCGTAGAACCAGTAGGGACTGAAATAGTTTTACCGGATTCGTAATTAACCATTACCTGAGTGGTTTCATCCTTGAGTTTTTTTGTCAGGGTGAGACTGTGGTATGTTCTGCTGTCAATCCTTATTAGTGTCTCCTGAGAAACATAGGAAGGAATTGTGGTTTTCCTCCCGAGAAGCTCCGAGAATTCATCTACTCCGCTTAAAGATAAAATATCTGTCCCTGTTTTTCCTTTTATTACAAGTCGGGGATAGACGTAAAAACTGAAACTATCGCCTATTCTTCTACAGTCGATAATACACAGGAATTTTCTTGTTCCTTTCTCCTGATGAAAAATTCCCTTCTCCATTACTCCTGCCCATTCATTATTCGGATTTGTGTATTTTCCCGTATAATTACAGAGTTCCATATTCCACATAACAGAAGAACTTATAGCAGGATTTAAGTCCACCATGCCCAGGTCTGCGGCAGGTATTATCTGATATTCTCCCGTATCCGGGTACTGAACTACAACCATAGAACCAATCCGGGAGGTTTTTTCGTTATAAGTAGGAGGTTTCGGCGTGTCTTTTACCTGGACTCCGTTTTTTACCGTAAAAGTCTGCACCATTGAACGGTAAATATTCTCTCCGCCCAGGACGCTGCCGCAAAAGTACCTTCCGGCAGATCTCTTTTTCTTTCTCCACAGGGCTTTCCCGTAAAAAAAACTTCTCCCGGTTTCCGCACGACTTGAAACTTTCCCCAGAAAGGGTATAGTAAACCTGTCACCGGAATATCTTCTGTCTATCCCTACTAACTCTGTACTGTTTGAAACTTTCCCGAAGAAATAAGGCATTATGTATAGCTCCACATGTCTATATAGAATAAATTTTTATCTACAGGGTAATCAACAGGGGGCGCAAATTTTACCCAGAAATATCCGATGCTGCCAGATGCTATAGCTTCAGCAAAAGGCAAATCTGCATTCACAAAAGTTTCTCCGTCAAAACTATACCAGATGTATTTTATGGCTTCCGATATATCTATATCAGCCCGGTCTCCGTCGGTGAGGGCAAGGTTAAAAAAGAGTTCCATACCGGTAAGCACGTTATACATAGGGTTTCCGACAAAAGCTATACCTATGGGAGAGCCTCCGTTAACCACTACCTGAGCCTGACCGGACGTTGAATTTACGTTCTGAACGACAAGCGAATATAGCCCCGGAGGAGGATTTTTGTAGTAATAATCGGCTCTTAAATCATGGTCTGCATCCCCGCCCAGAGGATCTGTATCAAAGACAACTCTTCCCATGTTTGCATATTCAAAAGCGGGTGTAACTTCAGCATAAATAGACGTAAGAGCATTATCGCAGTTATAATATGTTCCCGTTCCAAAAAGACACGGAACGGGCGTATCATAGACATAATTCCAGTAAGCGTCAGATGCGACAGCAGGAGTAGTTACTCCGGTGCAGCTTACTTTTAAATAAAGCATTCTATAGGCATTTTCTTCCTGTTTTTTCCAGAGAAGCTGAGTTATATCACCGAGGTAAACGTCGCCGGAAACAGTTAACCCGGCAGTCCCGTCATTATTCCCTGAAGGCAGATCTGACCAGTCATCTTCTCCGTCAGAGATTTCCCATTTAACACCTTCGTAGCCCCCCGGCGTATCTATTTCGATATACAGATTTTTAGTCCATTCGTCTATACCGAAAATTACATAATCCGTAGCTGTCTGCATAAAGGTAATATTTCCTGTAGAAAAGTCCGTATATTGACCGGTAGCGCCATTATACCGGAAGCACTTTCCCCGACTTTCCACTTTCGTTAATTTACCCAGGACAGGATCTTCTTTAGCTACCTGAGACTTCTGGAAAACATCGTTTTCATTTCTCTTTATAATCCTGGCAAAATTAACAGGGAAGCAGTTCTGACCGCTCACAGAATTGGTTTTATTGACGGCGCGATGATTTACCATATCCTGCCACCAGCAGAGAGTGGGTATCTGGCCGTTACCCTTAAGTCCAAGTTGAACTGTATAATCGGTTCCGGGAACATTTACCCCTGAATCTATATAGGGTTTTTCCGTCACTCCGTCATCTGCCACAAGAATTAAATCTTCCATTATATATATCTCCTTTACACATCTGCCGATATAATTAAATCTATACTATACCTGTAATTCATTCCCCCGGAGCCTTCTATTTTATCAAACCGGGGAGGCTCCATTACACCTATAAAATACCTGGTCACGTCCTGTATTGATGTGTCACAGAATAATAAATTTTTACCTTCAAGGAATCTGGCGATAATCTGCAGCGCAAGAGAATAAGAAATATCATCTCCGCTTAAGTTCAACTTGCCGCCGATAATACTATACGGGTAAGTTACAACTGTCTTTTCGGGAGCCAGTAAATTACCGTTTAAATCACAGGGGACATTCCCCGTGTAAATCTTTGTATGGGATTGGATTTCCGGTATAAGAGGCACTCTCGGATTTATCGGAAATTCAATCCGTCCCGTATCGTCGGTATATGCCAGATGACTCATAAAGCTCTCCTTTATACCCTTTTGAATTTTTGAAGCAGAGAATTAAGCTCGCGCACGTTTCTTTCCACCGGCGAAGAGGTGGCAATCTGTTTATTATCCAGGGAAGTGTTATAGTTTGTAATACTGGTCGTTGATTTGTAATTTGAAACCTGAGAATTTGTGGTACTATAAGAAGGGCTGTTAACTATACTGGACACACTGGAAACCATACCGCCCAGCATATTTGTAACCATATCTTTCATGCTTTTAGTGACGAGAGGGATGGCGAAATCAGAGGTCATTTTCTCCATCGCTTTAAAAGCCATTTTATCATGAACCGGATTATCGAAACCCCAGCTACCCAGATCACCAAGAGTGCTATAATTCGGAGTCCAGTCCCATCCCTGGTTACTTCTGCTCGGATTCACTGATGGCTGGAGCGGCTGAGGCGTGCTGCCTGCTCCAAATTGTCCTGCGTAAGGATTGGCTATACTGCTCGTATTTGTCGAAAATCCTCCTTTAGTATAATTAGAAGGAAGATTTCCGCCCTGCCCCTGGGTGGAAGAATTGGGGTTATTTCCGCCCTGTCCCTGGGGTGTATAAGCGGGTATATAATTTTGTTTACCGGTAGAAGGGGAATTATCTCCTGAAGAATTTCCCTGGTTACCGCCTCCGTTATTTCCGCCGCCCTCTCCGCTTCCGCCTCCGCTTTTTTTATCGGCATCAGACCCGGAACCTTCGCCTCCTCCTGAAGATACACTGTTATATTTTTCCGCCGCCGCAGTAGCTTCTTCTATTTTTTTCTTCTCTGCTTCCCAGGGTGATGTCTGGGAAACCGCCGAGTATTTATCCACTGTTCCCTGAAGCGCAGTATTAAAAGCGTCCTGGGCGGTGTTTCTTTCTTCCTGTATTTTTTTAAGCTCCGATTGCTGCTCCTGCTCTTTCTGAAAGGCTTTATCGCGCTCACTCATTAAAGCCTGGTTTTCCTGTTCGAGGGCTTTAGCCTGTTCGAGTTTCTCTATATAAGGATCTAAATGATCTGAAAAGGATTTCGAAAGAGCTTCTTCCGCTGACATCAACGGGCTTCCTGCACCAAAAGAGCTTCCAGATTCCAGGTCTTTTATCTTCTGATTATTTGCCGCTATTTTGTCATTTATACTCTGTATGGTCTTTGCGGTATCTTCGATTTCTTTCTTTTTTTGATCTTCTTTTTGCTTGAAGTCCTGAAAAGTTTCTTCCTGGAATTTCTGTATGGCTTTATTTTTATATTCTTCTATTTTTATAATATCCGCCCCGGATTTCTCCCATTCTTCAGCCTGTTTTTTTATGGAAGAAATCTGCCTTTCTACAGCAGATTCCGAGATGCCCGCAATCGCCTCTTCCACTTCTTTATTAGCTTTAAGTTTTTCTTCGGCTTTTTTCTTTGCCTCCTCCAGACCATCAGCTTCTATCTTCTGAATTTGAGCTTCTTTCCATTTTACAATCTCGGTTTCTGCTACACCGGAATCCCTCAAGTCTTTTTCTTTGGTTTTTAATAGAAGTTTTTTAGCTTCTACCGTTTTCCCTTCGGCTTCAAGAGTTTCAGCCTGTGTCTGTATGGTTTTCTTCCATGCTTCTTCTTCTGCGGCAGCTTTTTCTTTCTGTGATTTTTCCCATTCCTCCTGATATTTTTTTGCCTTTGCCGCCTGCTCTTTATTTGCCCTGTCAGCTTCTTTAATTTTTTTATCGTTTATTTTTTTCTCTTCCGATGCCTGTTTCTCTTTTGCTTTTGTTATAGTTTCGGTTAATTCTAACTGCTGAATATAAGTAAGTTTATATTCATTCCAATAACTTCTTAAATGCTCTAAATCGTCTTTATAAAAATTGAGTTTCTTTTTAAAAGCTTCATCTTCAATACTGGTTTTACCATCTACCCCGGGGCCGTATTTATTATTTTCAACTTCATTATTCTTTTCGAGTTCTGCCCTTATATCTACAAGATTTTTCTTTTTATCCCGCAAAACCTGGATATGTTCATTATCTTTATCAACGATACCCTGCTGTTGTTTTATCTGTCCCTGTAAAGATGTTATCAAATCTTCATTTAATTTAACTTTTTGAACTATCTGCCCGTTAGCATCTGCCTCCTGCACTACCGCTCCTTCGAGAGCTTTATTTAATTCGTCCTGAAGTCTTGTTAATTCTTGTTTATCCTGACTTCTTTTGTCCTGCAACTGAGCTTCCTCTTCTACGAGCAACTTCTGAGTAGATTTTACTTTTTCTAAACCCTGCGCATCTTCAGAAAGTGCCTTCACTCCTTCTTTTACCACTTCGTTATAAGCGGTCTGCGCATTGGTTGCATCCATCCCCGCGTCCTTCACGCCTTTTAAAGCATTTGCTCTTCTTTTTAATGCCTCTTCGATATCATTCTGCTTCATCTCCGCTTCATTTTTTAATACTTCCGAATAGGCATAAGCAAGGGCACCCAGGGCGATAACAAAAGCACCTACGGCAACAACAGGGAGAGCGGCAGCAAAAGCGCTCATAGAAGAACCAAGAGCAGCAGTCGAACCGGAAGCGGTTATTATTTTCGCTCCCATAGTATCCATTACAGCCTTAAAAGGGGCTGCCGCAGAAAGGAAACCTGTAACCCCCTGTCCCGCCAGTGCAATCCCTCCAGCCCATGCTGTAAAAGTCAGCGCTGTAGATTTTAATTCCGGCGGCAGCTCCTTTGTCCATTTTACCAGTTTCGTTAGCCCTTCTACGGTACTATTGACAGCAGGTAATACTTCCTGACCTAATTCCTCTTTTAAACTCTGGAATTCTCCGCGAAGATTTGAAATCTGCCCTGCCGTAGTTTTACTGGCTCGCTCCATTCCTCCCGCGAATCTCTTTTCCATAATAGAAGAAAGAGATTCCATGAGTAAATTCATGTCAGTTATTTGATTTTTCGAATCCAGAAGAGTGCCGTTGACTTCATCGTTAAGCATTTTTTTGGTAATTGCAAAGCCTTCCAGTCTTTCCAATTCCCCTACCGTTGCTTTATTTACCGCATCAACTGCCTCATCGAGACTTCTATTCATTGCCGAAGCCATGTCGCCGATTAAACGAAGTTTATCGGGGATATCTTCCGCCGCTACACCATAAGACTTTAACTTAATCGTAGCGTCAATAATCTCATTGGTTTCAAAAGGCGTGGCGTTGGCAAATTCCTTAGCCCACTGAAGCATACGATCTGCCGCCTCCTGGTTGCCCTGAAAAGCGGTATTCATAGCAACTGCAAAATTCTCCGCCTGACTTGCTGCATCTACAATATCTTTACCGAAATTTATTACAGCACCGGAGATACTGCCGAGAACATTCGACATGTCACGAAGATTTTCAACTAATGCTCTATCGGCAAGGGTTTTTAATTCATTTCCCGCTCTTTTTGCCTCTTCAGAAAGCAGTCCCAGCAGCTTCTTTTCTTCACCTAATTGCTTATTTACATCTTCAAGCTTCTGCTCTACCTCTTTTGTATCTACTTTTAAAGATTGTTTCTCCTTAAGCTCTTTATTTAATTCAATGGCTTTTTTTCTGAGTTCATCTATACCTTTTTGAACTTTATCGATCTCTTTTCGAGCTTCCTCGTTGCCCTTGGCCCGCATCGTCATCCCTACGTCAAAATTTTTCAAATCATTTCACCTCCTTTCAGATTTCTACTTCCCATCTCCGGCATTTATTACCGGCTCCGTCCGTCCACTCCTTGAAGTTCCTGGCATTTGAAGGTACCGGAAGATATGGTATTTTTCCTTCGCCTCTCGCCTCACCGGCGCCTTGAGTTTTCTCCCGGCATTGATTTTCATCATCCCGAAGCCATAGAAGCATCTGTCTTAAACTGTAATTCTTTCCTGCGCCAGCAGGGTCTACATGGTAAGTCAACGCAAAAATTTTTATAACCTTAATGCCTTCCTTTATGGCCTCTTCAATTGCAATCCCGCCTGCTTGCTGTCTACCGTCTTCATTTAAAGATAATTTATGAAGCGTTAAAAAGGTCTTTAAAAACCTTTCAAACATTTTCCCGGTCTGGACAGGCGGAACATTAAGAAAACTAAAAAACTCCCTGGTTCCGCTGTTAAATAATATTTTTATGGCGGTAAGGAAATCTGCTGCAGATAACTCCCTGAGCGTTATTTCCTTACCGCCGCCATAAGAAAAGGTTGTTTCTTTTCTTAAGAAAATATCAATCTCATGCAATGGTTGAGTCTTCATAGCATTTTTCCAGAATTCTTTTTCCTGCTTCCTGTGTTAAATCCACCTGAAGACCGGCAGACAGGGTATCGTTACCCCATGATTCTGACGGATTATTAAACACTGCTTTTCCCGGAGAACCTACTTTTTTAAGTTTTGTAATATTTATATCCCCGTCATCTTTCTTTTTCCAGTGCTCCATATACCAGCTTTTAGAGGTATTCACTCCGCCAAAGGAGAATTTTTTATGTCCCGGTATGGTTACATTGGAGGCAGAAACTACAACTTCGCTCCCATCGGGAATAACAGAGGTTTTCTTTCTTCTTATCGCCCATGAGCCTTCCTGTTCTCCCAGAACATAGGGAAGGGTTTCCAGACTGCTGTAATCGGCAGGCGATAAACTGTTACTTCCGACGGTAAAGGTAAGATCGGGATTTGCTTTTTTACTTATACGAAGAATTTCCCAGCCTATACCGGAAAGGACAACAGTTCTTTCTACTGATACACCTTCCTGTTTTGCAACTGTTTCCACGGTGCCAGCGCCAAGCTGGACAATCCTTTCTTCCGGAATGTCTTCTCCGAGAACAAATTCGACTGTTCCTTTTTCTCTTTTTGCTATACGTTTAACCTCTGCCATACCGCCTCCGGTATCGTCTTCTATTGTTTCAAATTCACGCTCTACAGTTACCTTTACATCTTTCATCATGCCAAAAGTCTGCATATTATTATATTCGCCTGTTTCAGCACTGTCTTCATCGTACTCCGCGAACATCATCTGTCCCGTGCCAAGAGGTATCTCTTCTACTGCCTTAATCATTTAACTCGCTCCTTTTCATAATATGTTTCTGCATCTCAGGAAGTACATAAGATTTAAACCCCTGAGTCCTTGCGCTCTTACAAAATCCTTCATCTTCTCCGGTTTTCTCCGGAGAATATCTTATTAATTTATTTACAAAAACTTTCCTTGAAATCAGCATTACCGCCCCTGTTGTAGTAACTTCAAACAATCCGTCAGAAGGAAGGATGTTTCTATGCCCGGTAAGGGGCATGAAATTATAATTGGTGTTGCCGTTAGAAATCAGACCTGCCACTATATCTTTACCCGTAGCGAGCAATTTATTAATTATGTCCGGATTGATCAGGATGTCGCTATCGACAAATAAAAGATACTCTGCTTCTATATCAAGCCATGCAAAGTCTAAAATAAGGTTTCTTAATACTGACAGGGATTTATATGTTTTATTCTGCCTGTTCAACATAGCCTCTGCGGTAACAATCCTATCTTCTCCCCAGTCATGAGGGTAATCAAGGTTTACCTCTGAAATTCTTATATATCTGTATTCTTTCTCGTGGGCAGCTTCCCAGTCTGCAAGGATAAATGCGCTGCTATCCGAGCTATCGTTTAATATAAAATGGAAAGCAATTTTTTCTTTCGGATAATCCAGCCTGGAAAGAAAATAAAGATATTCGGATAATATCCATGAGCGGTTTCTTATGGGAGCTGCTATTAAAATATTTTTCATCTTTATCACTCTCCAAACCCGTTACACAATCCGTCGAGATACTCATGGACGGCATCTATTACTACATCCAAAACCCTATCTATTATTTTATCCACCGTCATCTCCAATATCCTCTTGGCCATTACGTAATCTTCCTTATAAGTTCTTCGTATTTATCTACCACTCTGCTCCAGCTATTGCCCAGGGCAAACTGATAATTAATATCTTTAAGTTCGCCGATTCCTTTTTCCCATATAAAATCTAACTTTTCCGACACTTCAAAAGAGGTTCCGCAGACAAAAGGAGAACAGGGCATAAGTTTTAAATAATCCTCTTTTAATGAATTGTCGTAAACGCTTATAACAGGTCTCTTATTTATATAACTTTCAAGTATAGACAGGTAACCACTCGTAAGGACAATGTCGGCGACTCTAATATGACTGTTTACATCTTCCGTAAATCCATGAAATTCAACTTCAATACCAAGTTCATTAGCAGTTCTTTCCAGATCCTTTCTCAAGGGACCATCGCCGCAGATGTCGAGAGTGAAAACATTCCTGGTTTTCTTAAGTGCCCGAAAGAATATATGAGGACTGCAGTCAGGGGCAAGTCTTCCCACGTAAAGCAATCTTCTTTCTCCATTGTAAAATAATCCACCTTTTCTTAATGTGGGAACATAAGCAATAGAGCTATCCACTCCTCCGTAAATAACCAGAGAGGGAGATTGTTTATACCAGCGTCTTATGTAATCACCTACCGCTATAGTGGCAGAGGAAAGTTTTTCAACTTCAAGCCTTCTTTTTATAACCGCTTCATCGGGAGGGACTCTCCCCTCCCACCCGTGAAAGACTGTTATCTGCGGCATAGATACATCGGGAACGAAAGAAACGAAATCATGGGCTATAATCAAGTCTGGTTTTATTATGGATATTTCTTTTTTTGCCTGTCCGGGGTAACACCAGTCTACCCGATACCCTCTGGAGGAAAATTCTTTCGTTATTTCAGATATATGTTTCTGAACTCCCCCCAGGGGGATAGCATCATCTGGTAAATTAAAGTGAGCAGAGACCATCAGTATCTTCATTTTGCGTCCTCCAATACTCCGGAGAGGAGCTTCTTATAGGAATAGTTTTCTTTCGTTCTCTTATATCCGGCCCTGGCGATTTTATCTCTTTCTTTATCACGGGAAAGGTAATATCTTATTTTCTCTTTAAGCTCTTCATAAGAAGAAAATAACACCAGTTCTTTATCGGTAAAGAGCATTTTTGCCTCCGGGAAATCTTCTGATAAAAGGAACTGCCCGGAGCCTGTTATTTCCATTATCCTGTTCTTCAGACATCTTACCCCGTTGGCTGGCTGATCGGAGAAATTGAGATTTATTATCGATTGATTTGCAATTTCTATCATCTTCTTATGGCTCACTCTGTAAGGATAATTCCAGTATTTATTCCTGCATCCGAACAGATCCAGTTCTTCCCGGAATTCTTTCGTAAGAGGAGCTATATAATTCAATCTACCAGGGAAGCTTGAACCTACAAAGGAAACTTTATATTTCTTTTCAGCTTTAAGGTTCAGGTGATGATGATACGCAGGGTCATATCCAAAGGGAAGGAATTTTGCATTTATCCCTGCAGGCTTATAGCATTTTTCTATGCTTCCATGATTGGTTGTGTACACATGATGATACTCTTTAAGTTTTAATTTATGCAATTTCGCATTCGGCGCATGTGTTAATATATAAGGATCGTCAACCTGCCAGACTATTGTGTTAACACCGGCCTGTTTTATCTTTTTAATAGTAGAAATTTGTATCTGCTCTCCCTGGATAACAAATAAAATATCTACCCGGAATTTACTTATGGAATGCATGATTAATTCATCATATATATTATAAGGAAACGACACGTCTCTGGGACAGCAGAGAGGAACAATATCATATCCTTTCTGTTCTATAAACCCGTCTCTTATGCCCCTGTGAAAATTACCCGGCTCAAGGCTTTCCGTGACAAGAAGAATAGTTTTCATAATCCGTACCCTCTCTTAAAGTAGAAAGAATTTTTCCTTACCCTTTCAAGGTCTTTTCCCATATAGATAATATATGACAGGTGATTTTGCACACAGAAATAATTGCCAAACTTATAAAAATCCTCCTTATCCCACTGAGTTTTATGCGCCTCATAAGGATTACCGAAGGCATTACCCTGGATACCTATATTTTTAGGAGTAGAAACTATCAGGTTTTTACCTTTAAGAAGGCATTGACGGATAAGTTTTTCTCCTTCCTCTCTGGTAAAGTGCTCCAGCACATCTATAAGTAAAATTAAATCATAAGTCTTGCTTATATTTTTAAAGGCATTAAGGGCTTCGTCTATATAGATAGTGTCGTAGATGTTTTTTTGAATAAATGTTATGTAATCCGGGAAAGCCTCAATGCCGTCTATTGTCACTTTTTTATTTTTTAAATTATCTGTATACCAGAGATTAAGACGTTCATATATCAGGAAGCCATATTTACCAAATCCAATTCCCACGTCGAGGACCTTCTCTGGTTCCGTTTGTATTACGAGTTCCATAATCTCATTTATCTGAAACGTATGCGAAGTGGGCATCATTTCTCTCCATTTCTCCAGGGTCTCTGCCCCTGGAAGGGATAACCCGGACAGAATCCGTTATTCTTTTTTAAGAAATCACCCCATACAGACATAAACTCCATTCTTCCTTTATGAACGGCCTGAAGTTCATTATGGTGTTTTCTTTCGGAGTGATGTAGAACATGAGTAATTACCGACTTCGGATAATAGCGAACATCGAAACCGGCGCGCCAGACATCCATGCCGTAACCCGTATCATCCCAGTAGATAGGGACATTGAATTCCGGGAGGTAACCTATCTTTTCCAGTAAATCACGTCGATACAGACCGAAGCCTGCATAGGCGTGATTCTCAATGCTCTGCACTTCGGAAGCAGGTTTTTTACTACCGGGAACTATTGTATTTCCATTCTTGTCTAAATCTGCTCCATGACTCATTACTCTTCCGTCAGGCCAGAGAACCAGGCTGGCAACATGACCCACATCGGGATTTACTTCTGCGTAATCGACTGCGTTTCTTAGCCATCCGGGATGGGCGACGCAGTCATTATTCATAAGGTAAAGGAATTTCCCGTAACTCCATTTCATTGCACGGTTGTTACTGGCTGCATAAGATGTGTCATCATGCTCAAAAATAAGTGTTGCCCTGTCAGCCCAGTTTGTCAGGAGATAATCCCTGACTTCTTTCCGAGTGGAAGAGTCTACGATAATTAATTCGTAGCGAACATCTTTTGAATATTTTTCTATGGAAGCAAGGCAGTTTTTAAGAAGTTCAGGTCTGTTTCTGGTAACAACTATCACGCTTGCTTCATAATTCAATTCATTCTTCGTCTTCATAATCGGGAGTCACCTTTCTTTTTAACGCGAAGGTAAATACATATGTCCATATTCCGCTATCTTCTCCGCTAAATCTTATCCTTCTCGGTCGTATCGGCTTACATCCTACTACAGTAAACCCTGTCAGCGCTTTCCTTACCAGTTCAATATATGTATAAACTCCGGTATGTGTTCGCAGTCCCTTGACTGATATACACATGGCAAATTCATCATCTTCTATCTGAACGATATCATCGGGCGTTATGGGATCGGAAAAGTCAGATCCAAAAAATTGAACCAGTATAACACCTTTAGAGTGAGTAAGGACATACTCTTCAGGCTTTTCAGGAAAGCCTTCTATTTTTACGGTGTTTATCTTTTCTTTCAGTCTGTCTATAATTGCCTGCTCTATATCTTTTATATCCATTTAAATGCCCTTTAAAGACCGTTTAAAACCTGCTTAAAAGGTCTTTTGTAAATTTCTTATCAGTAGAAGTCTTATTAGTCCTTACTTCGCTTCCCGTAATATCTGTCCCGGAAGAACCCATCTGAGTTATTCCGAGAAGGAATTTTCCGTCCTGTATATCTTTAAGTCTTTTTAGCCCGTCACTATATTTTATCCTTATTTCTTCCGGTGCTTTCCTTTCCGGTCGGCGTGTAAACAAATAATAAATTGCAAGGTCTACGGATATATCTTTTATCTTCTGCGGGATGGTAGTAAGAGGGAGGGAATACCTCCCGCTTATATAACCATCAATATCGCCGTCTGCTTTAGCTATTGCCCTATCGATATTATCCTCATTAACGGAAGTGGGAACATCGCTGTCATCAGACAGTTCAATAATCCTTTCTTCCGGTAGTGTTTCAATTAAGTCTTCCAATGTGCAGTAAGGCATATACTTAACCTTTTAAATCTACGAGAACATATCCCGAAGTTATCGGATAATCGTCCGGATCTCCGGCTGAATAGCCGTTAATAGCAACAAGGTCATCGCCTGTTATCTGAGTTGTGCCCTCAGGAGTATTTGCCTCAACGGCTTTCCCGTCTGCGTCCGATGCAAGAGGAACGCCTGCTTCTGAAATAGTTCCTCCTACCTCTACAATAACGGTTCCGGTCTTTACTACTCCGGCAACCTCTCCGTCATCATAGTTCCTTTCCGTAACACCTGTCGCTTTTTTCCCTGCACCGCAGTGCGCTCCGTCGTAACCGACAAAACGGAAATTAACCAGATCGTCAGTTGCTTTTATAGTGCCTACTACACCCGGCTGATATGTTGGTGTTGCCATAATCTTTTCCTCCTCTTCTCACGCGGCTACGCCGGTGCCTTTCAGTATATATGCTGCGCCCTGGCCTACAATGTTTACCTGGTAATTATCGGTATAATTAACAAGTGTCAGTTTGGCTCCCTCTGCATATTCAAAAGTCATGGGGTAACCCTGTCTTTGAATGGTATACCCCCACGCAGGCACGCCCACATCTTCTATTGAATCTATAGTTATATCTGCGGGAGGCTCAGGCACGTAAGCAAAAATACAGCAGTCCTGCCACAGGGGGACAAAAGAAGAATCTGCGTCGCCGTCATCCGGGATATAATAGCTTCTTCCGACATAGATATTGGGGATTTCGAGTATTTCTTTTAGCATATCTACGGTAACTACTTTTCTTTCCGAGTCACTTAATTCTGCTTTTATTACAGGATGCTTTCTTAATATTTTATAGGTAGTTCTATCCATTACCATCGTATTCATCTCTTCCCCGATGGCATCTGCTATAACATCTCTTGCAGTTTCAATATCTCCCTCCGGGTCGGAGTTCTCGTAATCACTCCACTTGTCCGTTAGAGTAAGTGTTTTCTTGTTGTCATCCAGGTAATTATCCAGATTCTGGGCTTTTTCTGCTATCTCGGCTTCCATCTCCAGGGCGACGGCTGTTTTAGCTCTGAACGCAGCATGTTTCCTTAAGCTCAATTCATCAGGAGCTTCCTGACCCTCCAGGTAATCAATCGGATATTCTGCATCATGCTCTTCAGTGGCAAGAGTGATAGTGCTTTTCGAGTCTACCGGCAACCTGTTTGACTTCGCTCCAAGTCCTCTTAAAGTTTTAAAGAGTTTGAAGTGCTCTTTGCCGAATTTCGGTATCTTGGTTTTCATTTTGGGAACTTTCCTTACGGGGAGAAGGCACGTTCCAACCATGCCCGGAACCCTGTAGCCCCATGCCAGTTCATTTATAACGGGGAGTATCTCGCCGCGAACTTCATCCAACCTTCCCATACTATTTAACCCTCACTTTCTCAACAGCTATCTCATAGCTTACATTGTTTTTTTCCGCATACTCTTTAGCCTTTTCGTGAAGCTCAAGCTGTTCCTGATTTACATTGCTGTAATTTGAATACCTTGAAGTCTTTGTCTGCTTACCGGAAGTTATAACTCTGTTTTTAGTTGCCACTTCACTGAAAAGTTTATGCTCTTTTAAATTCCTTTTTAAGAAATCTTTACACTGCTCGACAGCGTTCTTTTTACCGCCTTCCGAGAAATTGTAATCTCCCTTTTCGTGACATATATCAAAAAGGTCTATCACGAAAGAACGGTCAGCAGGAGTAAGCTGAGTGCCGATGTCATGCTCGCAGAAATCGGAATAGTCTTTTTGTCTTTTTTCTTTTTCGAGTTTTTCTACCTGAGCTTTAAGGTTTGACAGTTCCTCTTCTCTCTGACGTGATTTTTCGGCGAACTCGGAAGATACAGCCTGAGTCTTAAGCTCCTGGATTTCCTTATCTTTTTCTTTCTGCTGTTCCATTAGTCCGGCCAGTGTGTTTTTCAGATCCTGAATTTCTTTTTCTTTGGGATCTGCTTCTACATTTACAGCCATTTCGTTACCTCCATTTTCACTAAAATAATAAATTAAATCATTTTCTTTTTCGTTAAATTTAATGTCCGCGAGACCCTTTATGGCAGGATGACTTGCGCCCAAAAAACCAACATGCCTTATTGTTCCGTCGGGTCTAATGGACACCGACCGCTTTTTCCAGAACCCCTGCCTCACGACTCTCTCGAACTCTTCCGGGACTTCCTTGAATTTGGCAAGGACTTTTTTACCTTCCCGCTTTAAGCCCTCCACCCATCCGAATGCAGGCTTTCCCTCTTCGGGGAATTTCTTTTGAGGTTCGTAGTCGGGATGGCCTATAACCACAGGAATTTCGTCTTTCCGGGGATCGTAACTATTTACCATACGATCCAACTCCCGATCAGAGTAATACTTTCCCTTTCCTGAGTTGTCAGTCTGGTATCCGCCTTCGAAGATTTCTATCCAGTCGTTAAAGCCTGCCATCGTTATATTCTCCTATTTCGATTTCTTCAGAGCATTCACAACCGTAAATACTATATTCATCAAAGGCACCATGTAATCAGTAAAACTTTCTCCGCCCTGGAGAGATTCCACTATAGCCTTCCCGGACTGGAAGACCGAAACAAAAGTGCCCGGCTTATTAACCCCTTTAATCTTAAAGCTGACTTCAACTTCTTGCTCTTTACCGGAGTCATTAGTTACCAGTTCCGCATTCCAGTCGTGAATTTTTAAACTATTCTTATCCATAAAAAAATCTCCTTAAAATAATGTCAGTCAGTAAATTGAATTAAATTCAATTTATATCTTTTTCCGTAATAAATCTATTAAGGATTTTTAATAAAAAATCTTAATAGAGTAAGGTATATAAACAAAGTAAAATAGATCCGATAGACGTTAAAATATAAAACGCTTCCTAAAACGCTTTTAAAGAAGATGAAAGTCAAAATGGTGTGTTTTTACATTGAAAAAAGTTAAAACAAAATTAAACGAGTTTAAACGGGTTCTAGAGCGTTTTAATGAAGAATGGTACCGTAAAAAAAGAGAGGGGTAAAATCATGGCAGAAAATACATTAGTGGCAGAGCTTGCAAAAAATGTGGGCTTTCCAATTCTATTGTTTATTATCTGGGTCGTATATCATCGCGCAACCATGCGGATATTCGAGAAAATAACGGAGACCCAGTATAACATACTGCGCGACTTGATTGAGACAAATAACTGCACTATCGGAGCACTGGCAAGAATTGAGCAGAAAATTGATTCTAATACCTGGTGTCCTTACGCCAGGGAAAGAATGAAAGAGGTGAAAAAGAATGAATGAAGAGAGGCTACTTTTAAAAGGGAAGCTTGGAGAGTTAAGCAGGAAATACCTGGAGTTAAAAAGCGAAGGTAGTGCAATTTTAAAACAGTTATCTAAAGGGCTGAACCTGCACCTGCATAACGGAGAAATATCGGACATTAACATAAATGAAGTCAATGCCCTTACGAACAGACTTAACAGCATTCACGAAGAGGTCAGGGAAATAAAGAATACAATGAAAGAAATTGAAGAAGAGTTGAAATAATGAGTAAGAAAGATGTTTTCTATAACGAAGCGGAAAAACTCTATATTCAAGACCAGCTTACTATAGCGGAAATAGAAAGCCGTCTCGGAGTCTGCGAGAAAACCATAAGGACATGGAAATCCGAAGGAAACTGGGATGAAAAGAAAAGACGTTATCTTCAGGAAAAATCTTCTTTCCATGAAGAACTATATTCTTTCTCCAGGACTCTCATGAAGAAAATACAGGAGGACTGGGAAGCAGGGGAAAAAGTTGATGCCGGAAGGCTTTATACTTTAACCAGAATGTTACCCATGATAACCAAAGTAAAGGATTACGAAGACGTAAAATCATCAAAAGAAAAAGATACTGTAGAAAAAGGTCTGACGGAAGACCTGGTTAAAAATATTGAAAAAGAGGTCTTGGGACTTGAATAAAAGGAAATATTTTTTACCTTACCAGATGAGATGGCTAAAAGACGAGAGTGTTATAAAAATATGGGAGAAATCCCGCCGCATAGGTGCAACTTACGTTCAGTCTTACGAAGATGTCCGCGATGCCATTGCAAAGAAAGTTCCCTCTGTATGGTTTTCCTCTGCAGACGAGTCCGCCGCAAAAGAGTATATTGAATACGCGGAACAATGGGCAAAGCTTTTTAATGCTGCAGCAAAATATTTAGGCCAGGTAGTTTTAGACTCGGATAAAGACATTAAAACTTTTTCTATTGAATTTGCAAATGGAGTAAGAATAAACGCCCTTTCTTCAAATCCGAAAGCATTCCGTTCAAAAGGCGGTAAAGTGGTACTGGATGAATTCGCCTGGCATGAACAGCAGGAAAGATTATGGGCGGCGGCAAGGCCATGTATTACATGGGGTTTCCCGATGAGGATACTTTCAACCCATAACGGCAAGTCCTGCAGGTATTATAAATTTATAGAAGATATTAAAAGAGAACAATTAAACTGGTCATTGCATACCACGCCCATACAACTTGCAGTAAAAGAAGGTCTTGTTGATAAGATTACAGGAAAGAAAGCCACTGAAAAAGAAAAGGAAGAATGGATCGAAGAACAGAGAAAAAGCTGTGTCGATGCCCACACATGGCTACAGGAATATTGTTGTGTTCCCGTAGACGAAACCTCCGCTTTCCTTACCTATGAAATGATACAGTCCTGCGAGAGAGACAATTTATTTGACGAAGAGATAAAAGGTGATCTCTATCTTGGAATGGACATAGGAAGAAAAAAAGACCTCTCTGTTATATGGGGACTGGAAAAACTTGGACATAGTAAATTTACGCGTATATATAAAGTTTTAGAGAAAGCGCCCTTTAAATATCAAAGAGAAGTGCTTTTTGAAATACTCAAACATCCTAATTTAAGAAGATGCTGCATTGACGCTACAGGTCTCGGAATGCAACTGGCGGAAGAAGCTCAGGACGCATTCGGTAAATACAGAGTAGAGGCGGTAACATTTACTAACCCGTTAAAAGAAGAACTTGCTTATAATTTAAGAATTGCCTTTGAAGATAAATTAATATTCGTCCCTCCTCTGCTCGAAATAAGAGAAGATCTCCATTCGGTAAAAAAGATTACCTCTGCATCAGGTAATATAAGATTTGACACTACGGAAAAAACAGACGGCCATGCAGACAGGTTCTGGGCACTCGCTCTTTCAAATCACGCTTCTATTAATTCATCAGGAGATATTCATGTAGTTTCAAAAGGCAAAAGGGAGGCATCTAAAATAACAAGAGGATTTTTAAACCGGAACATTACAGGAATGGCACGACTATACGGAGGACGGTAAGATGAAAAAAGGTATATGGATTGGAAATAGTTTCGTAGAATTTAACGGGAAAAAGAACTGGAAGCTTACGGATGAAATAGCAACCAGAAACAGGAGTATGGATTTTTACACACTGGGCAGAATGATGCCTAATCCCGATCCTGTTCTAAAGAAACTCGGAAAAGATATTACTGTGTATAATGAGTTATACACAGAGCCTCATGTGGGTGCGTGTATTACCAGCAGGAAAGCAGGCGTTACTTCCCTTTGCTGGGAGATAGGAAGAAGGCAGGAAAAGACCCCTGAAATAGAAATAATAGAAAAAAGATTAAAAAAATTAAAGCTTCAAAAAATAATAAAAGAAATATTAAACGCCCCGCTTTACGGATACAAACCTCTTGAGGTCACATGGGAACAATATGAAAACATGTGGCTTCCGGTAAAGGTTGCAGGTAAACCTCCCGAATGGTTCTGTTTCGATTCGGAAAACAACCTCAGGTTTAAATCAAGAGAATCTTCCTGGGACGGAGAACTTCTTCCGGAGAAGAAATTCCTTTGCCCTCAGCACGAAGCAAGCGACGACAATCCTTACGGAAAACCAGTATTAAGTAATGTCTTCTGGTCAGTCACATTTAAAAAGGGAGGATGGGAATTCTGGATTGTTTTTACAGAAAAATACGGGATGCCTATTTTCCTGGGAAAGCATCCACCGGGAGCAACTAAAACAGAGAAAGACGAACTTGCTGCCGCGCTTGAGAATGCTGTAAGGGATGCAGTTATAGTTATATCTGAAAATTCTAATTTGGAACTTATAGAGTCTCCATTTAAAGCCAGTTCTACGGGAACCTACAAAGAACTTATCAAGTTCTGTAACGATGAAATCAGCAAGGCAATCCTGGGGCAGACGCTTACCACTGAAATCGGAAACACGGGAGCCAGGGCTGCATCGGAAACACATTTTAAAGTTCGTCAGGATATAGTAGATTCAGATAAGAACCTTGTAATGGAAACTATAAACGAACTCATAACATGGATCTATGAATTAAATTTCCCCGGTAAAGACATACCGGAATTTGAAATGTGGGAGCCTGAAGATGTAGATCTGACACTTGCGCAGAGAGATAAAACCCTTTCTGAAACAGGAGTGAAATTTAAAAAGATATATTTCCAGAAGAATTATAATCTCGATGAAGAGGATTTCGATATAGCGGAACCGCAGCAGCAGAACACATTCCCACCGGCGCAGTTTGCAGAACCTGCCCTGGATAGCAATCCTTTAGATGAGCTTGAAAAAGCTGTGTCTGACAAGGAGTTACAGCAGATTGCGGAAGATTTATTAAAACCCGTAATAGAACTGGTTAAAAGCGGGAACAGTTATGAAGATGTTCTTGAAGCTTTATCGGAACAGTATCCGCTAATGGACACCAGGACAATGCAGAATTTATTCGGCAAAGCTATGTTCATAAGTGAAGGTTTAGGAAGACTTTCAAATATCACAAAGTGAGGTGAAAACAATGAACGACGAAGAAAGAGAAAAAAAAATAATGGAATATATGGCAAGAAGGCGGGAAGTATTCGAAGAATTATGCAAATTCATTTTAAATTTATATCGTAAAGAAAAACCCTCCGATGCCGAACTGTCAATATTACCGGAGGGGACAAAAATTATTTTAGACACCCATGTAAGTGGATTAATTTGATTCTAATTCTTGTTTTTCAATTTCTTTCAATTTTTCATATACTTTTTGAAAGAATTGCATGGTTGTTTTGCCAAGGTCTTTCTTTATATCATCAAAGGAATCAAGTTTGCCGGTCTGCAGAGCGGCGACAGTGATATCTTTGGCATATTCAAAACTTTTAGACGACAAATC
>JBEHWP010000015.1:0-22951 GCA_040217665.1 Vulcanimicrobiota bacterium | reverse complement strand
GAGGAAGTTCTTAAGAACAGACCGGCTTTACTCTCTGATCTTTACAGTGAAGATATGAGATCTGAAGCAAAAACCGATTTCTTCCTTGAAGGTTTTACTCTGGGACTTATGAAAGAAAATCCCGGTGTGGTAGCTTTAAATGAAAGAATTACACCTAAATATCAGGGAGATAAAGAACAGTTCCTCAGTGATAAGATTACTGAAAAAGCTGACCTGATACAGAGAAAAATGAATGGAGAATCCGTTTCTCTTCACATACCTGTAGAAGCCTGACATATTAGATGATTTTTTTAAATAAGGGGCGTTTAAAACGCCCCTTATTAATTTATTAAAGAAGGATTTTTCTGTTAATTTGTAGAAAAGAAATATACTGAATTTTTATTGGAGGAAGTGACGATATTTGGGTACAGTAATTTTTATTTTGATTATACTTGCCATTATTTTTGGACTTTTTGGAACCAGGGTAGTGCCGGAAAAAAAAGAAGGAGTTGTATTCAGGGGAGGAAAATTTAAGGAATTGAGAAAACCCGGTATGGTTGTTCTTATACCTTTTTATGATAGATTAAAACTTGTAAGTTATGATTTAAAGGACTTAAATGTTCCGCAAAAAATGACATCGGCTGCAGATAAAGAAAAATTATATGCCAGCGGAACAGTGACAATAAAAATAAAAGATCCGGCTAAAGCCTATGGTACTGTTTCCAATTACGAAGAAACCGTTATTAATGCTATGAGTGATTTACTGTTAAACGAAACGTCGAAGACTACTTATACTGATTTGAAGTCATCTACATATAAGAAGGAATTTGAAGAGAGGCTCCTGCAGAAACTTAAAGAACAGGCTGAGATATGGGGGATAGATGTAAGAAAGATAAAAACTGTTGTAGAGAGATAATTATGTCAGAAGATGTAAAAGTTTCTTCATGTTTTGATATTAAAATTTATATAGACAGGGATGGTAATGTCACTATAACGTCTCTTTTCAAAGAATTACTGCCACTTGTAAGAGAACTTTCATATCTATCCGGTAACAGGGAGGAAGGAAATGAACATTGCTCATGAGATAGATCTTCTCATAAGAGCACGGTACCCGTTAATAAATATTATAACTTACGAAGAAGAAAGACTTCTTTATACTATAAAAGGTGTTTTAAAAGATAGTAAAAGTATTTTTTCCTGGACTCTGGGAGAAGGATTTGACATTATAAATTCCAGAGCCATTCATCCCGAACCCGGTGCCGCAGATCCTCTTGTTGCTCTGGACAGAATAGATACATTTCAGGGTGAAGCTATTTTTATTCTAAATGATTTTCATCTTTTCTGGAAGGATAACAGAGTCCTTGTAAAACTTCGCTCTCTCTGTTCCAGACTTAAAAAAACTACGAAAAATATAATAATTATTACACCTGTTCACGGTATACCATCTGAATTGAAAGATCATATAACAGTAATTAATTTCCCTCTTCCTGACTATGATGAAATGGTAAAAATTCTGGACCATGTTATCATTAAGACATGTATAAAACCCTGTCCTGAAGGAAGTGTTAAAGAAAGAATTGTAAAATCCTCTCTGGGCCTTTCAGGCAATCAGGCAGAAAGGGCTTTTTTAAAATGTATTACCATAAACGGTAATCTGGACGAACGTTCTATCGATCTAATTTTATATGAAAAAAAACAGATGATTTCCGGGACACCTGCTCTGGAATTTTTCCCTGTAACAGAGACAATAGGAAGTGTGGGAGGTCTTGAAACATTAAAATCATGGATTAAAAAAAGAGAAAAAGCTTTTACTATAGAAGCAAGTGATTACGGACTTCCTACACCTAAAGGTATTCTTCTCGTAGGAATTCCCGGCACAGGTAAAAGCCTTGTGGCAAAAGCTATATCAGGTCTGTGGAAGATGCCTCTTTTGAGACTTGATGTGGGGGCAATATTCGGAGGCCTTGTAGGACAGTCGGAAGAAAATATAAGAACGGCCATATCTATTGCCGAAGCTATAGCTCCATGTATTCTCTGGATAGATGAAATAGAAAAAGGACTTTTCGGGCAAAAAAGTTACAGTCATGGAGATAGTGGTGTTACTGCAAGGGTTTCTTCTACATTACTTACATGGCTCCAGGAAAAATCTTCTCCTGTATTTGTTGTGGCAACTGCAAATGATATAAAAGGATTTTCCCTGGAAGAACTCAGAATGGGAAGATTCGATTCCATATTTTTTCTCGATCTTCCTGATGAAAAAGAGAGAAGAGAAATTTTTAAAGTTCATCTTGAAAAAAGACGGCCTGTCATAAGAAATTATGATATTCCTTATTTTTCCTCTCTGACAGAAGGTTATACCGGAGCAGAAATAGAACAGATTATAATAGAAACGATGCATAATGCTTTTAATGAAGACGGCAGAGATTTTGTAACAGAAGATATAGTTAGAACAATTAATACTGTTATACCTTCATCTGAAATGATGAAAGAAAAAATTGATGAATTGAGGGTATGGGTGGAAAACAAGAGAATAAGGTCTGCTTCGGGAGATATCAGAACAAAGGTTAATATACTTGATAACAGGTCTTATATAAAATTGGAACCTTACGGAAAATCGTGATCAGAACAGGAGAATATACATGAGTTTTCTCTCAAATTTTTTTGAGAATATATTTCATAGAAAAGAATTTGAACAGTTAAAGGGAGAAGTCCTGGATTTGAGACGAAAAGTCATGGAACTGGAAATAGCATCGGAGGAAAAAGAAAATTTAATCGAATCTTTGAAAAAAGAATATGAAGCTTTCCAGAGCATATATAAAGATAATACAGTTAATGCAAAAGAGGAAGAGCTCATAGAGATATTCACTGAAATTTCTCCTCATCTGACCCAGTTAAATACTATGAAAAAGCTTGATGAGAAAGGTAAAGATATAAAAATAAAAGATCTGTTTCGCCTCATAAAACAGATAGAGAAGATCTTTGAAAAACGTGGAGTCATACAGATTGGAGAAGCAGGTGAAAAAGTGACTTATAACAGTTCGGTACATCAACCGGCAGGCAACATGTCTCTCTACGAAGCCGAGGATGTGATTATAAGATTTTGTGGTTATAAGATACAGGATAAATTAATAAAAAGAGCACTTGTAGGAAAGGATTTTTGAGTTTTTGTCTCGTAACAGGTAAAGGATGAATTTTTTATCTGTCTCGGCAGTGCCATCGGTACATTCATCATCAGTTAAAATAAGGTTTTGGGTGCCGGGGTAAGAAAATTAAACCTGAAACCCGGAACCCTGAAGCAGTATAGAAAGGGAGTAATAACATGTTAAAATTTTTTATTATTATAAGTTTATTTTTAATCCCCCTGTATGCTTTTGGTTCGGATGAAACACCGGTTCCCGATGTGTGGTGGACTTATTCTACAGGAGGGCCGATAAATGCGCCTCCTGTTATGGCAGATCTGGATTCAGACGGCAAACTTGAAGTCATAGTGGCATCTGAAGATAATTCCATTTATGTTCTGAGAGCTACCACAGGCAGTTTAGTATGGAAATTCTCTGCAAAAGGTCCGCTCCTCGGTCTTCCTGTAATTGGAGATCTGGATAAAGACAATGATCTTGATCTTGTGTTTGGATGCCGCGGTGATTATATTTATGCCGTTGAAGGTAAAGAAGGAAAATTACTATGGAAATACCTCTGCGGAGGTGCTATGGTATCTTCACCTGTCCTGGGCGATATAGATTCTGACGGAGATCTGGATGTAATTATAGGTTCAGGCGATTATTATCTGACAGCATTTGATGGCCCGACAGGAGCATATCTATGGAAATATGAAACAGGTGGTGAGATAGTCAGTTGTCCTGCTATAGGAGATATTGATGGTGATAAGAAACTGGATCTGGTGGTTGGAAGCAGGGATCATAAGATTTATGCTTTTAATGCCAGAGATGGCTCTGTTAAATGGAACGTATCTGCAGGTGATGAAATAATATCTTCTCCTGCCATGGGAGATTTGAACAGAGATGGTATTTACGAAATAATCATTACATCAGTTGATACTAAATGTTACTGTTTCGAAGGTAAGAGAGGACGTAAATTATGGGAATATAAAACAGAAGGAGCAATAATTTCATCGCCTGCTTTATTTGACGTAAACGGTGACGGATTTATCGATGTCCTGTTCGGTTCTACAGATCATTATATTTATGCTATAGACAGTTTGTCAGGGAATCTTCTGTGGAGATATGAAACAGAGGATGAAATAACTTCTTCTCCTGTAGTGGCAGATATAGATGGTGACGGAGGTATGGATGTCTTAATCTCTTCAAGAGATAATTTTCTTTATGCTGTTGACGGATGGAATGGTGATGACATGAGAGGAGGAGGTCTTATCTGGAAAAAAGAACTGACTTATTACAGTGATTCAGGAGCCTTTATAATAGATGTAGACAGAGACGGATATCTTGAAATATATCTGACCTCAGCAGGAGGTAAATTATATGCATATAAGACTAAATGCTCCGGTCAGCTCGGATGGCCCCGTTTCGCATCAGATCCTTTTAATACAAATGTCTATGAAAATACCCGTTCCTATGTTCAGGCTATAGCAAAAGGTGTGCAGGCTATGAGTAAATGGAGACCGCCGATTAAGATAAAGTGAGTAGTGAATGGTGAAAAGTGAGTCGTGAAAAGCAGGGGCGACCACAGGTTGTCCCACGGTACCGGTGAAAACACGCATCACGAACCACCCGTTACGGGTCACAAATATAAAATATGTTAAAATATATATGCAGTATGTGTAATTATGTATATAATGAAGAGTCTGGTGATGAAAAGTCCGGTATTTTACGTGGTACTAAATTTCAGGATCTTCCAGATGACTGGTGCTGTCCCGTATGTGGTGCAGTAAAAGCTAAATTTTATCAGTCTTATGGAGGAGGGCCGAGAAGACGGCTTTCATGATATGACAGAGCTCTATTTTTTATACTTCAGTTTACTGTAAGAAAGAGCTATAAATTTTCTTACATCACTGTCTGTTTCATTTTTTATACCGGTCATAAGATAATCGAGTCCATTTTCATCCTTTCTTTCTACAAGTATTTCTGCGGCTTTTATTCTCAATTCTTTATGGGCTTCATGTAATACTATATTGCCTATATATTCGGTAACAGTGGTGTCCTGAATTTTACCTATCTGTTCAAGAATTTCTTTTTTTTCTAAAATAGTAATATTTTCACTGTTAAATTTACTTATAAATTCTTCTTTCTCGTTTCTCTTATGAGGTTCACTGTTTGACAGAAGATTATCAGATAAGATAAAATCTGCCAGTTCTGAGTGTAAATGTTCCTTCTCAGCGTTTTCTAAAAGTTCATCTATTTCTGAAAGATCAAAATCACCTTCTATAAAATCTTCTTCTGATGCAAGAATATCATCTATTTCCGAAAGATCTATTTCTTCGTCTATTTGTCCACCTGTCGATAGAAGTGATTGTATTTCCGGGCTTTCTGTCTCTTCCATTACTTTGCCTGAATATGTTTTTTCTTCAGTAATTTCTATTTCTTCCGTAATTTTAGAAATCTGATGTACCTTCTCCTGTTTTTCCGGGGAACATGGTAGATTTTCTTCAAGACCTTTAATTTTTTCTTCTCCGGGGCTTTCTATTGCCTGGAGGATATTCTGAAAATAGGTATTAATTTGTTCGATATTACCGGTTTTAATTTCTATACCATCAGATAAATTTTTTTCTAAAGAACTTTCACTGTCGGTTTTAAGCTCTATGCTCTCAGATAGTTCTTTATTTATATCATTATCTCCCCCTGTTTTTTCAGGGATTTCTTCACTTTTATGAGGATCATAGTCTTCTCCTGCAAAATTCAGGTTTGTAAACCAGCTTTCTTTCTGATTGTCCTGAAATAGTCCTCTTTCATATATTGCATTTTCTTTGAGATCTTTTTGAGATTGTTCTGGAAGAGTTTTTTGTTCAGGTTTTTGCGAAATATCCTCACCAATTCTGGCTGATAGAGAAGAAGTATCTGTGTTATATTCTACCGGAATGTCCCGAAGATTTTTTAGCGATTTCTCTGAAAGATTTTTTATGTCATGTTTTATAAGAGATTTGCCTGAATTTATGAGGGGTTTTACTATACGTTTTTTCCTCTCAGCATCTATCAGGCTTTTTTTCGGTTCTTTCAGAACTTTAAAGGAATCTTCGTCGGGTTTTATACTGTTTTTTTCGCCATTTATTTCTATTTCTTCCGGTATACTCTCTTCTTCAAGTAATTTTGCCAGTTCAGGCGGAAGTCCTTCCCTTATAGAATTGAAATCCAGTTCTGTCTCTATATCTTCTGTTTCATCACCGGGTAATTCTTCACCTGACACAGGCATTTTATACCAGCATGTATAACATATAGTATCTACATTGTCATCTACTCTCAGACAATCTTTACATACCATTTGCTTACATCTGGAGCATTTTTTTACTGCTTCTTTATAACTGTGATATGCACATGGTATCCTGGCAGGTTTCTGTCTCCATGGAACAATCATACCCTGTCCTGCAAGGCTTGCACTCACCTGATACTGTAAATTTGATATATTAATTTGAGGTTTTGGTTCTTTCAAATCAGGTTCATCAGAAAAAGAAAAAAAACACCCTTTCTGAGCACAATCTGAACAGACTGTGTTATTATTTATTACTTTTGTACATAGATAACAGAACCATTTAGAACATATGTGACATTTTTTGTCGGCAAATAGATTTGGATGTTTTGGGCAGAACATTATAAAACACTCTTTAAATAAAAAAGAGGTAAATAAACCTTTTACCTCTTTTTTTGAAAAATCCTTTTATTTATTCTTCTTCAGCTACTTCTTCGCCTTCTTCTTCAGCGTATTCATCTGTTTCAGGTGTTTCTTCGGTTTTTTTATTGTTACATGAGAGACCATCTCTAAAACTATACCATCCTTTGGCACTGGATGCTGAAGATGCTCCGGAAAATCCTCCTATACCACCTATCATAAAAATCCCCTCCTAAATGAATATATATCTTTCAAAGACATAATTATCTATTTCTTTATTTTAATATTCTATCACGTATTATTATAAAAAGTAAAGGCCAATTATGTTTTTTTATGATATGAAATCAATTATAATTTCCAGTAAAAGTAAATTTACCTGTCGTAAAAAAACGCTATCATCTTGACTTTGTAGATAAAATAGCCATATAATAATAAACATCTGGTAATCGATTTTATATGAAAGATCTATTTATGAAAAATAAAATACTTCTCCTGTCAGTTCCTTTTTCAGCAAAGAGTTCGGCAGGGCCTAAAATGGAAAATCATGGTCTCTGTTATATAAAAGCCTGTCTTATATATCATGGATTTCAGGTTCATATGATTGATGGAAATGCTCCTGAGCATCCCTGGCATGAAGCAATAAATCAATTGAATTTTGATGATTATTTTCTTGCAGGTTTTTCCGTATACTCTACAAATTACAATAACACTATAAAACTCATCAGGGCAATGAGAAAAGCCGGCTTTACAGGCCATATTACTATGGGAGGCCATTATCCTACCTTTTCCTGGCATATTATACTGAAAAATAATGCTTTCATAGATTCTATTATTACAGGAGAAGGTGAACCATCTGTATTGGCTCTGGCAGAATCGTTAAAGTCCGGCAAAGACTGGCATGAAATAGAAGGACTTGCCTGTAGAAAAGATGAAGAGATTGTCTGTAATCCCTGTGGGCCTCTTATAAATCCTCTTAAATTTCCTTTCCTTCCCGACAGGGATTCTTATGGAGATTTATTTAAAAAGCAAAATTTTGCCACTATTTCATCCAGCAGAGGTTGCTGGGGAAACTGTACATTTTGCAGTGTAAGAACTTTTTACAAACTGGGACAGGGGCCATGCTGGCGTCCAAGAACAGCAGATGATATTGTAGATGAAATTGAACATCTCAATAAAAACGGCATTTCAAATGTTGCTTTCTGCGATGATAATTTTATGGGAGTCGGTAAAGAAGGGAAACTTCGGGCAAGGGCTATTGGAGAGGAAATAATCAGGCGAAATCTTGATATAGCATATGCCATAGACTGCAGACCTGATGATCTGGATGAAAATTTACTTTCTTTTCTCTCACAGAGCGGCCTTGTAAAGGTTAATATAGGTATAGAATCTTTTGTGGAAAGACAGCAAAAACTTTACAATAAAACTATATCCCATGAAATGATAGAAAAAGCTATTCTGTTACTGAAGAAACAGGATTTTTTGATTGGCCTTTATACAATATTTTTTGATCCTTTTGTAACTTTTGAAGAACTGTCTGTTAATTTTAATAAAGCTCTTGCAACAGGGTCTGAATATTTCCCTGAATTTGCAACATTTCTTCAGGTATTTCCCGGTATACCTCTTTATGAAGACATTAAAAGCCAGAACCTCCTTGATACTCACAGGGTTCTTGTAACCAGAGACAATGAATACTTTATTAATTACAGATTTCAACATCCTGATATAGAAAAATTTTTTGTTATGTGTCTTCATGTTGAAGTAATGCTTAACGATTTACTTGCACCTTTTACAGGAACATCTATTCTTTCGCCGGAGAAGTATTACGATTTTTATAAACATATGAGAACACTGGCCTGTAATTGTTTCGTAGAAGGAATAGAACAGAAGAAATGGAAAGAAGACGGATATATTGAAGAATGGATAGAAAAAGCAAAAAAACTGGTAGAAGTGAGTTGTGAGAAGTGAAAAGTAAGGATTGCAAGAAAAACAACTCCGGCAAATTGTTAGAACGCTCAATACCCTCGCGTCACGCATTACGCATCACGCATCACGATATAAACTTTAACTATGATGTAGTTATTTCCTGACTGATCTTAAGTATTGGAACTCACACGTCACTATTATATTGAATAGCAGAATTTATCTTTGCCCCATCACGCATCACGCATCACGTGTTACGCCCCGTTAAAGCAACCAGAGGAATTGCAGGCTCTTTATCAAATTTTCTGCCATTATTCCATGTAATGATAAGTTCCTGTCTGGCTCTTGTAATACCTACGTAAAGGAGTCTCAATCTTTCCGATGCACATGAAATTCTGGATTTTATTGTTTCTTCTCCTTCTATGTATTCGAATAAATCAGGATTTACTGCGGTTTTAAGCTGTGCTATAGTTTCTGCCATAAGATTTAAATTGTTACGGATAAACCATTTTTCTGATATGAATGTATCGCCCGGCAATGTGGAAGGAAAGTCATAATTATTTACTGACATGAGATGAACTCTGTCCCATTCCAGACCTTTTGCCTTATGCATTGTGGCAACAACCACTTTACCTCTGTATTTTTCAGGGTCAAAACCTGTTTCTTCATCACTGAAACCCAGAAATTTTCTTTCATTTTTTGCAATAACTGATAGTTCCCTGGCAAATTCCGGAAGTCTCCATCCGGGATGATATTTTCTTGTCTGACCCAGGACAAGAGCAAGTTTATGAGCAAGAGCCAGTTCGAAAGGCTCTGTAAACAGATCCTGTGCTACAGTAATTATTAACTGTTCTACAGGCAACATAGTTGTTCCGTGCCATCTTCTGACAATATGACGGAATTTTACCAGTTCATCGTATATATGCCTCTGTTCATCTTTTATATCCAGATCTCTCAACCAGTCTCTGTCAACTCTCGGCCAGAGAAAATCTTCTACACAGTTACAGGCTTTTAATTCTTTTGCTATTATCATGATTTCTTCTTTTAATTCTTCATTATCTTTATCTTTTCTTCTCCATACTTCATAGATTTTTCCAAGCTGTCCCGGAGATGACGGTCTTGCAAGATATGCGATAATATGTGTTATGGCTCCAGCCGCATCTCTTGTAGATTTGGTGCTTTTTAATAGTTCTATCGGATCTATTTTGTTTTTCTTCAATTCATCTACAATTTTACTGCCATAATCGTTTTTTAATACCAGAACAGCCATTGTTTTATCGGGATTTTCATTAAGCCATTTTTTCAGTGAAGACACTACAAAATCAATTTCTTCTTTCGGTGTAAATTTTTTCTCTATAATTTTAACTTTTTCCGGCATGTCCTGAGGATTCGGCTGAGGGTCATCCGGTTCTGATGGTTTTATAAATGGAGTTGTAAGAGAGTCCCTTATTTCTTCTACAGGATGTTCTTCTATGGTCCATTTTATCAGACTGTTTGCAAGATTTATAATAGTTCTTGAAGAACGTCCTGACTCTGGTAATTCTTTTGCCATAACTGTTTTTTCTTTAATAAAATTTCTGAGAAATTTCGGATTGGCAGTAGTAAAGGTTTCGTATATTGCCTGATTGGGATCTCCCACACGGACCCAGTTACCTGAAGGGCCGGCAAGAAGTTTTAAAATATCTTCCTGAAGACGGCTGCTGTCCTGTGCTTCATCTTCAAGTATATAGGGCCATCTGTTTCTGAGCCTGTTAAGATATTTTTCATCTCCTTTAAGTGCTTCCAGGGCAAGGCGGATTAAATCATCGAAATCAACTGCTCCTCTGTAAGAAAGGGCATTATTGTAATCTTCATATATGGCAAGTGCCATTTCTACAAGAGTAAAACTGTTTCCCCCATGTTCCAGTCTGTTACGGATCATAGAAGGTGTCATTTGAAGATCTTTTGCCTGTTTAATAAAGTTTCTTGCTATGTCATTTACAAGATTCGGTAGTTGTTCTCTTTTTATCCAGTTTAGTTTGCCTTCATCACAATCAGGAGTAAGATAATCCAGAAGGACAGAACTGTTACTGTTTACCCATGCCTGTGCAGTATCTTTAAGTATCTGTTCTGCAGTTCTGTCGTCTATTATATAAAAATCCGAAGACAGTCCTACAAGAGAAGGTCTTTCTCTTACAATGTCATGAGACAGGCCATGAAGAGTTCTTACCCTGTAGCCTATATGCGGCAGTAATCCCAGTTCCTGAATAAATCCGTTAACTCTGTGGGAAAAATTCTCCACTGCGGAATTAACAAGGGTTACTATGAGAACTTCCTGGTCATCATCTATTTTTTCTTTAATAAGCCCTGCAGCAAGGCAGGAAAGAGTCTGAGTTTTCCCGCTTCCCGGTACTGCAGATACTCCAAGGAAACCTCCTCTGTAATTTAAGACTTCTTCCTGAGATTTTCTGGGTTTAAACATTTTTTACTCCAAAATTATAGTTGTGACGCGTTACGCGTAACGCGTCACAGGTGGATTCGTGATGCGTGATGCGTTAAATAAAGTTGAGAGTTGAAAGTTGGGGGTTGAGAGTTTTAAATCATAACTCTCAACTATAAACCTTAAACTATAAACTCTATTCACCCTTCACCCTTCACTTCTCGCCGGTCACCGGTAACTGTTCACTGTTACTCCCGCCGGGGCCGTAAAAACTCTCTGAATAGCTCTCAACAATGGTCCATGCTGTTCATATCCCTGTTCACCCAGTTCAGAGAGACCGAGATATATTTTTCTTCTGCACCGATATATGAGTCCTCTGGTAATACGATAAAGACCATCCTGGTTTACCTGAAATTCGTCTTCATCTGTCCACTGCTTCCCTGTATGCCATTGACGGCTCATTACATAAGGGTTGGTAAGAGGCTGATAGAGCCTTTCCCACCATCCTCCGCTTCCGATATTAAGCCAGAACTGATAGTCTACAGGGTTATTCATCATCAAAAATGTATGGGCAGGAGCAAGAAGAACGGAATTTTTTTCCTTTACATCCCAGTTTCTTATATATTGATCTGCAACAAGTCCTTCCTGAACCATTTCTATATATTCCTGCCCCATGGATTTACCTTCAATATTCACTGTTTTACGAAATTTTTTTATTGAATCTATAAGGTTTGCCGCTATGGCAGCCTGTTCAAAGGTGCCGTAAAATCCGTAACCTTTCTGTGACAGTATTTCACCGAATATTCTGTTTAAAAAATGGTCAGGTTCTTCATTATTTCCTTTTTTATAATCTTCTATCCACAGACGCAACATTTCATATCTATCTCCGAGAACATAGGTAATACGTTCCTGAAGTTCTGTATTTATTTCATCAAAAGGAGCGAGGCATGGCCTGTTATTTACCGTTTTATAGAGATTATCTGCTATAAGGTGAGCTCTTACAAGATCAAGGTCTTCTATTGATTGCATAAGTCCATAGGCTACATCGAAATTACCCGGTATAATACCCCACGCAGGATGGGCAATTGCAGTAAGCGTAAGAAGACACTGTGTTACAGGTTCTTCCCTGAGTGCTCTTGAAGGACGATGAGAACGGGCAGGTATATTCTTTTCTTCCAGTCTGTTCATAAGAGAAAAACGAAGGGAATCTGTCAGATAAGGTGCAAGAATAACTATTTCTTCCGGTTCTGTATGATACTCTTTTACAAGTAATTTTACTTCTTCCGAAACCCAGTCAAGCATTTCTATATGGTATCTGTGAGGTTTATAGGTGAGTATTTTCTTTATATGTCCTTCCTCTTTCACGGCATGTCTTTTAAAAGATTGTGCCAGTTCAGAGGCAAAAGCTCTAAGGTTTTGAGATGTTATAAAAGAATTCTTCAGATTACTATGAATTGAGCAGATGTTTTTCAGCTTATATGCATTAACAGGGTCGGAACCGAGAAATGATCTGTATCCTCCGTCTGTATCATAAATAATTAAAGCTGATTTACTCAGTGAAATCCATTCTGAGAGTATATCATGTGCTACAGGTGTGTCTTCTTCTATATTATCCACTATAATATGATTGAAGGTTTCCGTAAGGTGTCTGTAACAGGCGGAACAGGTCCAAAGGTAATTGAAAAAAATTTCTATTTTCAGAGAAAAGTCAAGTAAATTGTGAGAAAGACAGAATTCTCTGAATGCACTGGCACATGTCTGGACTTCATCACATGTTCTTTCATAACTTTTTTCGCCTGTCATGGAAGATTTTAATCTTTCTCCGATTGTGGTGACAGGGAAACCGACAAGGGCAGCTTTGTTCAGGTTATCCAGAATCTGGCTGTAAATACGGTTTCTTTCTATTGTTATTGTCTGAAAATAGCCTCTGTAAATAAGAGGTTTTACTATATTTGCCATATAATACTGGGCTGTTTCCAGTGAAAGAAATGCAGGTTCTTTATCAGGTCTGGCAAAACCTGCTTCCCGGGCAATAAGGGGCCAGTATATTTCTATCATTTTTCTGGCAAGTCCGCTTATAGTTTGAATGGTTATTGCCGCTCCTCCTGTGAGTTCGGGATTTTTTATGACCCGGTACGGTGTTGCAAGAGTATTCTGAGGTACAACTATTAATATGGAATCTCCTCTTATTCCTTCAGAGAGTAAACGGATGATACGATTAACTGCAACAGTGGTTTTCCCCGAACCGGCAGGGCCTTCAAGGAAAATTTTATTGTTTACAGGATGAGTGATTATATTCTGCTGTTCCGAAGAAAGTTTAATCAGTTTCATAGACCTGTTTACTCATGTTTCTCTATATAGTCAGGTTTATAACAATCCATAATTTAAATGTATGGTAATTTTCATTCCGTTTAAACTATTATATGGTTGAGAGTTTAGAGTTTATTTCAATTTTCAATCTTCAACCCTCAACTTTAAGCAACTCGTCATAACTTATGGAATACACTATATTTTTTTAATTATTCTATCTCTATCATTAAAAAATTCGCTTTATATTGAATAATATCCTTCTCATTCGGGGAATGGAAAATGAAAAATTGTATCTTGTTAAATTAGCATATTTTGTATATAATAATAAACATCAAATTATAATATAAGGAGAGATGTTTATGAAAAACAGATTTATCTGTGTTTTATTTATTCTATTTCTTGTAACAACAGGGGTTACTCAAATAGCGCTGGGAGATTACATTAATATTGATAACGGTAATATTGTAATTAAAGGTGACGCAGGAACTACCACCATAGATCCCGGCGGTAATATAAATACAAGCGGCCAGAGCGGATCTACATATGTAGATAAAAACGGGCAGATTATAGTCAATGGTAATGAAGGTTCAACATATGTAGATAAAAACGGGCAGGTTATGGTCAATGGTACTGAAGGTTCAACATATGTAGATAAAAACGGCCATGTTATAGTCGATAGTAAAAGCGGTGGTAATACCTGTGTTGATGCTAATGGGAACGTCAGGATAGATAACGGTCAGTATTATGTAGATAATAAAGGAAATGTTATATATACAAATCCGAATAATCAATATCGTGTAAATAACAGCGGTACTGTTATATATACAAATCCTGATAGAAAATACTATGTAGATAAAAGCGGCAGTGTTACAATCAAAGAAAAAAGTGGAACTTACAGTTCTCCTCCAGGTTCTCCCTATGTAGACAGTAAAGGCGCCTATTATATAAATGATATAATTTACAGTAACTGTGACGAATTCCATGAAAGTGATTATATTGTCTATGGAAATCAGAGACAGGGAAAGAGCGGATGGGAATTTATATGTCAGGGATATACATTTGATAAACCTGTAGTTATCTCCAATATAGTTATTTCAAGTATTATTTTTCGAGGTGATACTTCGGGAGAGATAGGAATAAAAGTGTTCAATGATAAATATAAAACAGTTTTTCAGGAAAAGAATTATACAAAAGCTGCAGGAAAAAAACTGCCTGCCGGAACATATTACTTTTATCCTTTAATAAATTCAAACAATACAAAAGACTGTACCTTGAGATTGTTTTTAAATAAAAAGAATTAAGGGATTGTAAAGAAATAATATCTTCAATTTTCAGGTTCCAGGTGTTGGGTTAGAAATAACAACCTGAAAGCCAACAATTATTTCTGAACAGACCCTGAACATTTGAATGAGTAAAAAAATAAAGGGCTGATAATTCAGCCCTTCATTTTTTGCCTGAATTATTTTTTTTACATTATTTCTACTTTTACCGTCATTTCTGTTTCCATAAGTTTGTTATCAGGGAGATATGATGTTGTATAAGTATTGGTAACTGATTTAATTAATTTCCCTTCTTCAGGAGCAAAAAATATCTTTCCGTCACTGTTTATAATCTGTCTGACCTTAAAATCAGGATAATCAGGTATATCTATATTTACATCCAGTGTTTCACTTTTCATACTTATTACGGCACAGTTGTATTCATCAATATCTTCGAATTTTTCCAGTTTATAAATATTTTTGTAAGGCTTTGATGATTTTACTCCCGGAAGATTCACTATACTTTCACCTGTCCAGGAATGTCCGGGCATAACATCTTTATCAGGCAGGGAAGGAGTATTCTGCATATGTCCAGACGAATTTACCAGTATTTTCCCATTTGTAGCCATTTTTATAAAATAAGTCTGCTTTCCTCCGTCATGGGCAGGAGGACCTTTATCTACTATCATTACAATATGTCCTGTGCCATCGTTATCAAGATCAATTATTTTCTGCACCAGTTCCATATTGACACTATTGTCTTTCCTGCTTTCTTCCGTACTGTCATCCATTATTGTTTCAGAAGAAATAGTGCTTACTTTATATCTATCTTCCTGGCCCTTTAGAAATTTATATGTTAATTTTGCCATAACCAGTCCTCCTGTTTTATACAAATAATGTAAATCTTATTATAACATAAGTCCCCTCTATTTGTGAAAAAATTTTAAAGATTTTTCTTCTTTACTTTTTAATCTTTTGTTGTGATATATATTTATAATTATTTTAGTAATTTTCGTATCATATATCAATTTTAAATATTATTAACTTCAGTTTATTAAGAAAGGGGAATTTGTAAAATGGGTGCTTCAATTGGTAACTCTTCTCAAACAACTACTATAATTAATAATTATTACGGCGGAGGGCCTTCATGTGGACAGATGTCCGGTATGAATACTATGCAGATGTTTATGATGATGGCTCAGATGCTCAAAATGATGAAAAAGCTTTTAATGATGATGAGTGGAGGAAATTGTACGGCTATGCAGGGTAATTACCCCGGTATGGCAGATATGATGCAGGGAATGGGATGTTCCGGTGGTATGATGTCTTCTATGTTAAATAGCTGTATGGGTGGAATGGGTATGATGGCCGGAGCCGGTATGACGGGTGGAATGGGGTGTGAAGGTTCTATGGGACAGGGGATGGGTATGATGTCTATGGCAGGTGCATTCCTTGGTTGTTTCGGAAGTGGAGATATGGACTGTGCCGGTTCTATGTCCGGAGCTTTTTCCGGCGCCGGTTCTATGTCCGGAGCTTTTTCCGGAGCCGGTTCTATGGCCGGAGCTATAGAAGGTGGCCCTTCTCCTGAACCTGCTCCCGGAACGGGAACACCGTCTGAAGATAAAACTCATGCAGCATCAGCTACGTCTACCTTCGGAGGTGCTGGTTTTAATGGAGCTACTGCAGCAGCTGCAAGTGCCAGCGGTGCTGCTTCTGCTTCTGCAGGAATAACAGGCCCCGGTGGTTTAACTGCCAGTGCTGCAGTAGATTCTGTTGGTGAAGCAGTATCTGCGGCAGCAGCTTCTGCAGGCCCTGCCGGTGCTGTAGCAGCCAATGCAGCTGTCGGTGTCGGTGATAATGTAGCTTCTGCAGCAGCCGATGCAGCTGCAAGAGCAGCAGAATCTCAGGCTCTGGCAGCAGGTGCCAGTGCCGAAGCAGCAAAAGCTGCAGGTCAGCAGGCAGCTCAGGCCGTAAATGATGCTGCTGCACAGGGCGCCGGTATACAGGGTATGGCATCGGCAGCTTCCAATGCAACATCAAATGCAGTAAACGGTATAACAGGAGGAACGGCAGCATCTGCTTCCACCCCCGGAGGAGTATCTGTAGCTACTTCCGGAGCGGCAGCAGGGGCAAATACTGCTGATGCAGCAGCAAAAGCTGCAGGTCAGTCTGCTGAGAATGCAGCACTGGCAGCCGGTGCTACTCCTGAAGCGGCAAAAGCTGCAGGTGAACAAACTGCTGCTGCTGTAGGAGCGGCAGCAAGTGGAGGCACTGCAGCAGATGTTAATAGCGCTGCAGAAACTGCTGCTAAAGAAAATGTTTCTCAGGCAGTATCGGAATCTACAGCTCAATCTACGGCTCAGGGTGATTTCGCTTCTGCTTCTACGTCTGCTACTGAAACATCTGCCACTTCTGCAGCTGCAGCAGCAGGTGATGCAGCAGCCGCCCAGGCAGGTGCTTCTGCTCAGAATGCTCAGTCAGATGCAAAGACAGGAGCACAGGAAGCTTCTGCCTCTGCTCAGGCCGGTGATGCAAAATCATCTGCTCAGGCAGGCCCTGACAGTGCCAAGGCAGGTTCAAAGACTGATAGTGCTTCTTCTTCTGCAAAAGCAGATGGAGCCAGTGCCAGTACCGGTACAGATGCAGGCGGTTCCGGAGGTAAAGGCAGTACAGGAGCCAGTTCCGGCGGTGCAAGCGCAAGTGCAGGCGGAGGCACCAGTTCGGGAGCGTCAGCTTCATCAGGTAGTGGTTCTAGCAGCTCAGGTACAGGTGGTGCCGGTAGCTCAGGTGGCGACGGTGGAACTGGTGGAAAGAGTTAATGCAATATTGTAGAAAATGATATTTTATATATAAAAAGGGGAAACTCTTACAGCGTTTTCCCTTTCAGAGGAAATAAAAGATTCAGATATAACTGAATCTTTTATTTTCTATATAATTTTTATAAAGGGATATATTATAAATCAGAGAATTTAGTCACACTTTTTAAAATCGATTTATATACAATCCTCGCGTCACGCGTTATGCGTTACGATAATAAAAGGAGAATTATCATTGCAGAATTTGTTTTTTAAACTTGAAGAAGGAGCTAAAAAACTCGGTAAACACAATCATAAGTACATTTATACCATGTTGAAATATAAAGATGAACTTATGGAAGCTCTTGAGAGAAATGACAGTCTTGATAAAGTTCATCTCTGGAATATTCGGGAGTTTTCCGATGAAATGGATACTATCATAGCAGTAGGAAGAACTCTGGATGAAAAACTTAATTTTCTTGGTTGTTATTATGCCATACAGTTTCTTAATATGAATCTGAAAGCCCTTGATGCTCTCAGTATGGAACTTGTCACATCCAGAGACAGTCAGAGACTTACTATTTATAAAGCATTTATGAGAAAAGCAGGTAAGAAATTCAGGTCTCTTACAGGGAATTATATGAGTAAACTTCTCTATTTATTTATGGATGGAGAAGAAATGCCTGAATTTGCCATATGCAGTGTAGGGGCAAGAGCAGACCAGGATGATATAGATGTCGGAATTTTAACAAGAGAAGCTGTATTAAGTAAGACTTTTGGTATGGCTATAAGTAAATTGAACAAACAGATGCTTGTTCATTCTACGAGACTTCATTTTCATCTTGCAGAAATGATGGGTATGGACAGATATTACTCTACAGTTCAGGAATTCTGGGATTATCTTTCTAACAATACTTATGATTTTGTTTTTATTACCGAAGTACTCGGAGCAGCAAAGATATTCGGCAGTGATGATTTGTTCAATGATTTTAAAAGAGAAATAATATGTAAATATTTCTATAATCCTTACGGTGACAATAAATATCATGAAGCATATATAAGAGGCATTCTCGGTGAATTACATTCTCTGTTATTGAGAAAACCAAAAAAGGATTATCTGAATCCGAAGCTTGACAGTATAAGAATGCTTAAAGGATTTGTTTATGTAGCTAAATCTATATGGAGTCTTGAAGAAGTCAATGCATGGGATATAGTTGACAGACTTGTGTTACTGGAAAGTGAAGACAGGGAACTTTATATCCAGCTTGCCGAAGCTCTGAGTTCTGTTGAGATATTCAGGTACATCTATCAATTGTTTGTCGTACAGGAAGAAGACATAACACTTGATGAGGCCTATATATTTGATGATATAGATAGAATAGCCGGTTTTCTGGGATACGAAATGAGCGGTTCCATAAGGCCATGGCATTATGTGGTTTATGACTATCATGAACAGGTTAAAAAGGCACATGAAATAGCAGAAATACTTTTTGAGAGACTTACCGCTCATTTACGTTCTGTTACTGTTTTTTTAGAATTACTTCAGGATTTGCAAAAAGATGATGACCATGTGGAGAGTGTAATTAAAGAAACTCCTATGGTAGGTAAATTTCGTACCCATGTAAGTAATACCATAGAAAAATTTGCCTTTACCCCTTTGAAAGAGAAGGTAAAAAAGAAAAGATTGAATATTGCCGTAGAGTATATAAAGAGAGGCAGGTTTTTCAAAGGTAATACCTTCTGGGATGATATTCTTGAATCCATACTCAAACCGGACGGGAAGGTAGTGGACAGATTTATAAAAGATTTCTCTTTATTATCTCCTGCACGAAGAAAAGTTATCATAAAAAGTTATATTTTACTGGGAAAATATTCTTTTTATCCTCTTTTTGTATTGTTCAGAGCACTGTTTAAGCATGGAAAAAAATTTGGCGGAGAAAAACTTTTTCATCAATTTAACTTGGTTTTTCTGGAGGAGCTTCCTGAATTTAATGATGTTACAAGCAGAATACTGGAACTTTTTGAAGACGGAACGCCTTTAATAAACGATTATCTTATGGCATTAAATGTAGACGAGATAAAAAGGTTTGAAAATATAGTAGATGGAGAAACAGTAGATGAACTCAGTGCAAAGCTTGCCAGATTTAAGCACCTGTGTTTTCTCCATTATTCTACAAGTACTTATTTTAAAGGTTTTTTTTACAGTATATTTCAGAAATATCCGGATTATGTAAATTTTATCAATTCTCCGGAGAAACTTAAAGAAATAAATATAGGCATATTCGGAGAACTTGAAGACCTTGAACATATTAAAGAAAGAAAGATAGAGCTGGGCGATTATTATACCTATGAATTTGTCCGTGTCGCTCTCCTTACATTGAGCGGAGCTTCTACGGAACAGGTAAATGCAGAATTTACCGAGTTTTCCGATAATTATCTGACAAATCTTTTTCTTATTTGTAAAGAAGAAGTGGAAAAACAGGAAGGCCATAAAATTATTACATATGATCTTTTCGGTATATATGAAGCGGGAGGACATGCAAGGGAACAGGCCTATGTAGATGATTTTGATGTAATAGTATTGATTGATTCACATGATGAAGAATTGAGAAGAGTTCTGACCAGGATAATGACCAGAATGAACTCTGAAATTATAAAAAGAGGTATGCTTACACATTATAGATTTATTGAGCATTTTGGCCATTATGTAACTATGGTATCGGAGCTTGAAGCATTTTTTCTCTCAGACAGAGAAGAAAGTTTTATAGATAAATCTCAGATTCTTGGCTCCCGGTTACTTATAGGAAGCAGAAAGATTGAAAAAGAATGTGAAGACAGGATAATCAGACCCTTTATTTTTGAACAATCGGAAAAATATATTGCTCATATGATAGGTGATATGAAAGCAAGGCATATTTCAGAAGCAGCTCTTTTGAAAGAATCCGTTAATCTTAAAGAATGCCGGGGAGGTCTCAGAGACGTTGAAAGTATCCTTCTTATATCCAAAGCAAAGTTTCATATAAGAGAACATATAGGTGAAAATTTATTCGATATCCTTTCTGAAAAAATCCCTTCTTCTAGAGGCAGGATAGAGAGATTGAAAACTTATTTCTATTTTATTAAAAATTTAAGGGATCTTTATAGACTGACTGTAGCCGCAGATGATGAAGTAACAGAAGATACGATGCAATATTTAGTTAAATTTTCGAGTTACAGAGATGCAGATCCTTCTATTGCTCCGGCAGCTTTATTTAATAAGCTTAAAATTTCTACAATTGAAAATTATGGCATTATATGTGATTTACTTGAAGATTTTAATATTGAAATGACGCGTTAAGCGTAATGCGTAATGCGTAATGCGTAATGCGTCACTGTGTTATAGTACCTCCACCTGAGAGATGGACAAAACTGAATTTTAAAAGTTAAAATTCTTCATATACCTTTTTACCTATATGACATGCTTCATTTAAACATGTAAGAATAAAACCTTTATTGTCATCATATTCAACTGTGCTGTAAGAAGCATTGTCCAGATAAAATTTCCAGAAATACCTGTCATTCATATCAAGAACTGCAGCAATAAGTATTTTTATAATACATCTGTGAGATACTACAATAAATGTTTTTCCTTTATTTTCTTCCATCAGTTTTTTCAGAGACTTGAAAGCACGAGCTTTTGCATCGTCCAGGGTTTCTCCTCCCGGGAACTTCATATGTTCCGTATCATTAACCCATTGATCCCAGAAATCAGGATATTTCTCTTTAACTTCATCCTTCGGCCTTCCTTCCCATTCTCCCAGATTTATATTATTAAAACCTTCTACAATATTTACAGGTAGATCTTTTATTTTTCCTATAGTTTTTGCAGTATCCAGGGCACGGCTGAGAGGTGAAGAGTAGATTGCCTTTATTTGTTTCTGTTCCAGAGCTCTGGCAAGTTCCTCTGCCTGTTTCCTGCCGTTTTCATTCAGCGGCACATCGAGACGGCCACGGAAAGCATTTAATCTGTTCGCTTCTGTTTCTCCATGTCTTACAATTATGGCTTCTGTTTTCATAATTTTGTTGAGAGGTGAGATGGGAGAGAAATTTTTATTATCTCACCTGTCTCTGATTTTATCACCTCGTAATTAAAAAATTTATATAAAAATCGTGACCCGTAAGGTGTAACACGGGGGACTATACTCTCATAAAAGGTCAGTATTATTACATTTTAACTGATATATCCAGAAAAGTCAAAAATATTTGATGTGACACGATAAATGCGATAATGTTTTTTACGACAGGTAGTTTCATTTTTACTGGAAATTGTACTTAGGATTGCAAGAAAAACAACTCCGGCAAATTGTTAGAACAATTAGTATCCTCGCGTCAAGGGTTATAACATCTGGCTATCAATTTTAGTATTACAAATCTCCTGGCTTTGCCTGACTGGCGATCGTCGGAAAAAATTTAAACTGATAGAAAAACTACATGTTTTATGATATAATTACGAAAGTATTCATATCTTTTTATTGAAGAAAGGAGAATGTTTATGAGAAAAATGGTCTTTTTTGTAATTTTTCTGGGTTTAATTTTATTTTCAATTTATCCTGCCTTTGGAGCCTATGATGTTAAGGAATCAAAGGTATATTTGAACGGTCAGTATATTAATACTATTTCTCTTGAGGTATTGAACGGCAGAGCTTTTGCACCTGTATCTTTATTTCAGGAAGCTTTTGGATTCGCTATATCCTGGGATAGAGTAAATCAGATTATAGTTATTGAAGATACAGTTGAAAAAGGTGATACGCCGTTTTCTGTCAATCATTATTGGTGGGCAATTATGATAAATAGTTTTGCTCTTGTAGAAAATAACCCGCAAACCGGTAAGTGGTCCACTGTTTATCTGGATGAGATGGGATATTACGATCCTCCTGTAATGGGTTATGACGATAAAGTTTATATTCCTTTAAGACTTTTTGTTCAGATAATGGGAGGGGATGTGGATTATAATGAAGGAGATATAAATTTTAATCTGCCAGAAACTGTCCTTGAAGATATAGAATATAGAGCAGCGAATAACAATGCTACAGGCGGTGAATTCAGTGCAACATCAGATCTGGTAAAAGCTCTTAACGGAAAATAAGCCTTTTCATCAGGGGGCATTACCCCCTGATGAAAAAATTAAAAGGTAAATACAGTTATATGGCCTGGCGGCAAAATTATCTGTCCCTTTGAACCTTCCTCCGGAGAATTGTCCGGTCTGTTGAAATAATAATGATTTATACAGAATGGCAGTTCTACCGTATGTTCTCTATCTAAATCCAGATTGGCCACTATTGCCAGTTTCTCTCCTTCCTCTGAGTAAAGGGACAGAAATAAAACCTCTCTGTTTCTCGTATTTAATACTTCCACAAGTCTGTTTTTCTTTAACAGAGTTTTTAACTCTTTTATAGCAGAGTTTATCTGCAGAATTTCTCCTATAAAGTGATTCT